>JAQUUV010000219.1 GCA_028693695.1 Syntrophomonas sp. | reverse complement strand
TGGTGGCTAACCTAACACTTTCATTATTGAAAGGTATTCCTATGACCAGATCATAATTAGCATAATCCTCCAAAAGAGGTGTGATGCTTTTCATTTTATCATCGAAAACAGCCTCGCTATTTATATGAATCAAATTTATTAAGCCCCCTATCTATAGCATAACTCTCTATATAGTTATGCTCATTTAGGAGGCATTATAGTACTATTTATTCAACTTTCGCAGTTGACGGATAATGCGACATCGGAAATAACGATAGACGCAGACGTCGCAGAAACACAGGGGGACGGTTCTCTTGTGTCTCCTCCAGCTCCTAACAGGAGACACAAGAGAACCGTCCCCCCTGTGTCTTCTGATCCCCCATACCCTATTTTAGCAATTCTTCCAATTCGTCTAACAACTTCCCAAAATACTGCAGGGCATCGGTTACCGGCTCTGGAGTTAAGAGATCCACCCCGGCATTTTTAAGCAGGTTGATGGGGTAGTCGGAGCTGCCGGATTTCAGGAAATTCAGATAACGTTCAACGGCTGGCTGTCCTTCGCTTATAATCTGCTCTTTGAGGGCAGTTGCCGTTGAAAAACCGGTGGCATATTTATAAACATAGAAAGCAGAATAAAAATGAGGTATCCTCGCCCATTCCAATTCTATTTCCTCGTCCAGGACTATCTCCGGGCCATAATAGAGGAGGTTTAGATCACGGTAACTTTGTTTTAAAAATTCTGGGGTTAGGGCCTCTCCTTTTTCAGCATGCTCATGTATTATCTTTTCGTACTCGGCAAACATGGCTTGCCGATAGACCGTGCCCCGGAACTGTTCCAGGTAATGGTTGATGAGATAAATTTTTTCCTGTTTGTCCTGACTGTTTTTTAAAAGGTAATCGATAAGAAGAGACTCATTGACCGTAGAAGCTACCTCAGCTACAAATATTGAATATTGGCTGTAAACGAAAGGTTGAGCATGGTTGGAATACCAACTGTGCAGGGAATGTCCCATTTCATGAGCTAAAGTAAACATGTCGTCCAGTTTGTTGTCATAGTTCAATAAAACATAAGGATTAGTCTCATAAGAACCCCATGAATAGGCACCGCTAGTCTTACCCTCGTTTTCATACACATCGATCCAGCCATTACTGAAGCCCTCTTTTAAGCGGGAGACGTACTCCGATCCCAGAGGCTGAAGTGCATTAAGCACAGTCTCCTGGGCCTTTGCGTAAGGTATTTCCATTTTGTATTCCGAAACCAGAGGGGTATATATATCATAGAAATGCAGTTCATCCACTTTAAGGAGCTTCTTGCGAATGGCCATATAGCGATACATATAGTCAAGATGGTCATGAACCGACTCAATCAGTCGGTCATATACTGCTGCGGGAACATTATCCTGATCCAAGGAAGCCTCCCGAGCTGAATTGTATTTTCTAGCCCGGGCGTAAAATACATCCTTCTTCACACTGGAACTCAAGCTGGCACCCAGGGTATTTATGAGTTTTCCATAAGAATCATACAGGCCCTTGAAGGCATCCTGACGAACCCGCCGATCCGAGCTCTCCATAAAACCGCTGTATCTGCCCTTGGTTAACTCTACTTCATGCCCCGATTCATCTTTAATTACCGGAAACTTTATATCGGCATTGTTTAGCATAGTGAAAATATTACCTGAGGCCATAGATAGATCAGCAGTCATGGCCAGCAGTCGTTCCTCTTCCGGTGATAGGATATGCTCCCTCTGGCGTACTATTTCTTCAATTGAGTGTCGGTATACGTCCAAATCTTGGTTTTGTTGCATAAAGGCTTTTAAATCAGGCTCGGGAATGCTTAGAATCTCAGGAACAATAAAAGAAGTAATACTCCCTACCTGCACGCTCAAACCCTCGGCCCTATCAAAAAGTGCCTGGTAGCGGGAATTGGCATTATTTTCGTCGCGCCGCATCCGAGCATATACATATATTTTTTCCGATTTCCGCCCCAGTTCATCACTTAATTGTAAAACCTTCAACAGAGCGGTGGCGGAACTGGACAGAGTTCCTTTTAATCCACCTACCTCGTCAGCCAGCTTCTTAATGAGATTAAAATCCTCTTCCCATAGTTGTTCATTAGGATAAATATCCTCCAGCTTCCATTTATATTCGCTGGCTATCTCTTCTCTCTTCTTGATCCCATTCGTTCCCAAGATTCAACCTCCTATACAATTTGCTTATTTTAGTTTTTTCAGTTATACGTTTATTCTATACTACTACCACTGTAAATAAAAATCGGTCGACGGAACCTTATCAATTATTTGTCGAGCTATTAACAAGTCGCTATAATCAAGATACCAATTATTATAGATGGGACTGATAAAAATGTATGAACTGGCTCACTTAGGTATTGTCGTAAAGGACTGCGAACGATCCACCGATTTCTATGGCCGGATATTGGGCTGTACGGCGATAGACAGCATTGCCAATGAACAATTAAAAATTGTTTATCTGCAATCTGGAGCTTTAACCATTGAACTCCTGGAGTATCTAGTACCTTCCTCATCCTTACGCGAGGCTGGAACCTTTGATCACTTGGCCTTTTCGGTCCCTAATATACAGGCAGCAATTGCAAACTTGAAGGAACAGGGGGTTGAATTCCTCTCGGATAGCCCACGGTTAGCCATTAACGGGAAGAAAATAATTTTCTTCACTGGGCCGGATGGCGAAAGAATTGAATTACTAGAAGAGAAAAATAGCAAAGAGTCCAGTTTTTAATGCAGGGCTCTTTTCATATATCTATATTTATTGGGCAGCGGGGTCAGCAAGCGCTTTGACCATCAAGCGTTTTCTGTTTAATCTCCTCTATCAGTACCATGTTAGGTTCAATTATTATTTTATTACAGATGTTTATCATGAATCTGTAGGTTTATCAACTCTGTTGCGATAAATTCTAGCCATATAGCCCACTGTTGCAATCAGGACTATAACTACAGCAATAACCACTGCTGTTCTTAGCGGAAAATGAGTAGGGAGCGAAGCCGAGCTTTTACGACTGCCTAACACCTTTCCAGAAATCTGCCCACTAGTCCCCTGATAAGAATACGATCCCGAACCCTGTCCGCTGAGTTGATACCTACCATCCACCAGCACAATCGATATTTCTGCTTGGCCCTTGACCAGCCCCGGCTTGTTTACCTCAAAATGGCATACTGCTCCTTCCTGCTCAACAGAGCCGGTAAGCTGCCCGTTAATACTAACCGGATACCCGCTATAATCACCGCTGGCTTTAACCGTGCCATTTTTACAATCCTCTAACAAAATCCAAGTGCTATATGTCTCTCCCTGATCAGTGGTAAATGTACAATTATATGCACCGTTAAAACTTGCCGTTTCATTCTCCGCCTCTGCTGATTGAGCACGTTCCAAACCAGTCAAAATCATAATTATTAATATAGCAGCCCAAATAACCAACCGCTTTTTCATGCTATTCCCCTCTGCTCAATTTCTAAAGTCATTATATAATTTGCGCTCACAACTCTTTCCCTATTAAATATACAGAAAAAATGCTAAGCATATACTCTTTGTTATATACTGTAGGGACTATCAAAAAATAAACTAGTCATTTACTCCGGTATTTTTCGCACTATACTTCGTTATCAAAGCTTGGCATACGTCCAGTATGACTGCGCTTTGCAACAATATTGGCGACCACTAGCAACCTTATTGGCATCCGCAAGGATGCATCAGTGGTACCCGAAGGGTGGGAGCACCAGTAGTGCCCGGAGGGTGACGCCTTGTCTAGCACGAAAAATCCTCGGACTATTCTGCCTTATTTATTCCTTGATAGCCCCTTATAAAAAGACTTGATCAGCAGGTGGGGTTGTAAACCTGCCATGGGTTTATGAACAATACCC
>JAQUUV010000218.1:1345-3875 GCA_028693695.1 Syntrophomonas sp. | reverse complement strand
AGTTCCATTATTACAAGAGACTCATGAGGTAGCGCCGCTGTTCTTTGGTCCATGGCTAATGCCAATTTAGCTACATCTTCGTTGCTTGTGTTTTCGCTGGGATTTTGAAGGAAATGGGCCACTGGGTCATCCGGTCGGTAACTTAGAATCTTGCCAGCCTTCTGGGCAAGTTCATAACGGGCGTATTGGTGATATCCTTGTAGATTAGCTACTATAATGGTATAGATGTCTAGATATATAAGGGAAGCTGGTTCAGGATTGAAACCGAGGAAAAGACTTCTGTAGAGCTCTAGTGCGTATCGGTGGGGCTCTGACGGGTTGATCAGCAGGGTGTAAAAAGGCAGAGCTTTCCGAAGTAACTGGTTGATTTGTTGACGGTAAGGCTCTTCATTGCATAGGAAAAGGACATTTCCATCTTCCTGCTGTTTAACGATCTCCGTCAGTATAGCAAGGCAGTCCGTCAGAAGTCCGGCCCTATATAGCATTTCTGCACCATCTAGGAGATCAGCAATAGACTCGCGGTTGCTGGTCTTTAAGTATTTAATTGCTTCACCCATAATCTGAATTTTATCACCATAAATGGTGGGATAATCGTTATTGGGATGGAGAGGATCAATAAGTCCGTAATGTACCTGTTGAGCTTGTTTTGATATTTGTACCTGCCTGGATTTTATGAGCTTCCGCAGATCCTTGTTAGTAGTCCGAGCCACAAGATGGCTACAGAGCTCATTATCCATTGCGCCGATGACCTCTCCGAAATTAGAGTGAAGTCCATCCTGGTACATGTTGATTATAAACAAAAGATCCTTGGACTGCGGTTTTTGGTAAAGGATGTAATCAGTTAAAAAATGTAAAAAATCCGCCTTGAATGCGGGTGTAGATTCCAGCACGCAATTGAGGATAGATAGATTATGCATATTCCGGAAAAGGATCATAAAAAACTCAGCCGGCTTATTTCCATAATATAGAGAGCGTTTGATATAATTAAATTCCTCAGCATTCTCAATCTGAACTCCCTCACAGGTTACGGAAGTAGTTCTAATTTCACCTCGCAGCTGGATTTCATCCTGCCAGGTACGAAACAAATCCTCATAGGCCAGGGTTTTCTTAAATTCATTTATTATAGTTTGCATTGTTTTATACCTCTACATAGCTCCCATACAGAGCCAGATTCAATACCCTGCAGGCATTTCGCGCTTTCAGAGCATTATCTTCGGTCAAAAATATATAGTAATAGATAGATTTCTCTTTGTTCGTGAAAATACCTCCCAGGCAGTCACCAGAAATTAATTCTATTTTATCCTCGCTGGCCTTATTGCCGCGCAGATAACGAATACTCTGCAGACGGCTCACAAAAGAGTAACGACCGATTCTATCAAAATGGCTTTTTAGACCCGTTTCTTTATATGGGTTAGCACTTTCATATTTATAGACTAAAGCCTTCTGTCGGGGTTCAGGCAATTCAAGGCTGCTGGTATTATCGAATTTCATGAATTCCAAATGTGAAAGAATAGTAGAGGTATCCAAGCCGCCAGGGTAGGTATATACCAAATAGTCATGCAAGCAAAGGGGGAATGCATCAATGGATAGGGTATTATTTTTTAATTCATTAATGAGGTCAGGCCTATTGATGAGATAATCATAAAAATCATCAATTCCGTAAGCGAAACGGGGTACAAAGGTATTATAATCCCGGTACAATATGGCAGCGAATCTCTCATAAAAGAGCAGATAAGACTCGGGAGAAGTAGAACGTAATTCATCCGCATAACGCATAAGATTACTATACTCTTCTTCACTCAAGGCCTGTTGACGATACATTTTTCTGAAAATTAAACGCATATTTGCTACACCTATCCCTGTACACAGTACATTGTCACCTATCCCTTATTCCCTATCACCTATCCACTAAATGTACTAAATACATAGCCCTGAGCCTGCAGGTCAGTGATAATCTGTTCCAGGGCTTCGGTATCGCTTTGGGAAACCGCATGCAGCAAGATGACTGCACCAGGGTGTATGTTATCTAGAACATGTTTGTGTGAAAATGCCGCTCCGGGCTGTTTGTTGGGATCCCAATCCTGAAAAGCCATACTCCAAAAAACCGTTGCATAACCCAACTCATTGGTCCATTTTAGTGTGGCAGGTGAGTAGTTGCCCATAGGAGGCCTTAGATATCGGGCCATTTGCCCGCCGGTCAGGTCGGAATACTTTTGTTCCAGCGATTTAATTTCTTGGGTGAACTTATCCTGTGAAAGGGTAGGCAGATCAGGATGGTTCAAGGTATGATTGCATACCAGATGCCTCGATGATTGCATTCTTTTGACCAGATCGGGTTGAGTTTGAATAAACTGGCCGGTGATAAAGAATGCGGCCTTAACCTGTTTGCTGCTGAGTATATCCAGTATCTTGGACGTATATCCTAATTCATAGCCGCAATCAAAGGTCAAATAGATTTTCTTGCTATTATTAGGGAGAAGATAAAAGGCATTATTTTCAGCCAGCAATGCAGCAATATCTTGGTTTATTG
>JAQUUV010000218.1:0-1245 GCA_028693695.1 Syntrophomonas sp. | reverse complement strand
TAAATAGTATTAGGGCTTGCAGAAATTATATACGGGACATTACCCGATGGGGGGTGTCCATATACATTAGTTAGGATTGATGGCTTTATGAAAATAACAAGTCTTATAAGAAGTGAAAGATATCGAATGATGTTATTTCCTGTGCTGTTTTTAATTTTACTGGCATTGATAGCGGTGGATAATCTGCAACTTGCATCGGGGAGCAAAGATTCAGTCATTTATACCTATGCTAACAGTTTCTTAAAAGGCGAGATCGGGTCAGGATATGGGAGTGCTTCCACGGATAAGGTTTCTTTTGCTGGTTTGGAACCGGGAGATATTGTGCTGGGCGGTTGGCCGAATTGCGCTTACGGACGTTTTTCTCATGCGGGAATATATGTAGGTGATAATATGGTGCTGGAAGGTTATGTCGATTACGGACTGAGCCTTCAGGAGCTTAGTCATTATCTAAATTATTCGGAACTTTGCCTGCTGAGAGTCGAAGCTAATCGCGAAATTAAAGAACAGGCGGTAGCCTATGCCCTTGCCCGTCAGGGGCAAATGTTCTATCCGGTAGCTTTTAAACAAGGTGAAAGATACTGGAATTGCAGTAAGATTATCTGGCAGGCGTATAATGTACAAGGAATTAATCTGGATATCATTAATGATTTGTGGATAGCACCAGAGAGTTTTTCAGCCAGCCCCAGCATTAAAATACTATATGAAAAGGGGACTTAAAAATACTTGTAGCAATACTTAGGATATATTTACTGCATATATTTGCCATTCTGGCAGTATGGTTAGGGATGTACTTTCCAGGGTTGGATATTATTTTAGCTATCCTGTACCTGATTCTGTTGTGGGAAGAAGGAAAGCATAGCGCCCACGTGCTCCGCGATCATAAAAAACAAGGTTTAGTTGCAGCTTTATGGCAGTTACCTGGCTTTTTTTTAGGGGCATCGGTACTGCTGGGATTGGATCGCCTAACTGACTTTGCTTATTATTTTATTTTCATATTGCAATTGTGGCAAACGCCCATCCTTCCGCTGATATCACTTATACCAGCCTGGACTATTATAGATAAGCCCATCTATTATTATTGTTTGTTTCTGATGGTTCCAGTCCTGGCAGTATTATACTACCTGCCTGCCCGTAAAAAAAGTTAATCCGTTGGCTCCATTGACATTCAAAACCGATTTAACGGTGATGATGCAATATCGCCAACGGATCTTTGTAGAAACAGTAACGGTTTAAATTCCGTTTTGG
>JAQUUV010000217.1 GCA_028693695.1 Syntrophomonas sp. | reverse complement strand
TGGAGTGAGGACTACCAGGAGCCCTTCCGCACCCTGGCCGGATATTTTAAGGATCATCCCGAGCAGTACGCCGTTTCCCTTGATTTTGGAATACGACTGTCCAAGCTGGACAGTCTTCCCGAAGATGATCCTGAGGTTGAAGCACTGGCGCGAGATTCTGTCGAGTTCATCAAAAGCGTGCCCCAACTTAAAAAGTTGTTGTGCAACCAGCCGGGGATAAAGAAACCTCTGAAAGGCTTATATGATGATATGGTTGCCGGTGTACTCCCGCCCGCCCGGATGAGGCATAAACAGCTCATACAGAAGTATCTGAATTCCGATCAGGAAGACTGAGGTATCAAAAGAATCTGGTGTATAAATGGCAAGCCTGGGTTTCAGTTATTATCGTCGCAAGAAATGGGGGGATTCTCGATGGAAAACACCGTAAAAGTATCCAGTCTAAAAGCATATCTGGTACCGGCAATAATTATGGTTGTGATGGGCCTGATCTTCTTCCTGCCTGCAGGCTCATCCAGATTTTGGCCAGCCTGGATCTGGTGGTCGGAATTCTCTGTTATAACGTTGTTTATTACCGCCTATTTCTTAAAGAAAGATCCCGGGCTTCTATCAAGACGAATGAAGGTTAAGGAAAAGGAACAAACGCCATTTATCATCCGCGTTTTATCATTACTGTCTATGTTAACTTTTTTAATACCCGGCCTTGATTACCGTTTTCACTGGTCAACGGTGCCGGTGTGGATGGTAATTGCCGCCAATGCTGTTGTTATAATCGGGTATATATTCATCTTCTTTGTTTTTAGAAAAAATAGCTATGCTTCCACTATAATACAGGTCGAGAAAAAACAGCCCGTTATTACCACAGGTCCCTACGCTATTGTCCGCCATCCCATGTATACGGGGCTGTTGTTGATGTTTTTGTTTAGTCCCCTGGCCCTCGGATCTTATTGGGCTTTGATATTCGCTTCCCTTTTCATCCCAACAATTATCTTTCGGATAAGAAAGGAAGAGGAGGTACTGCGGCGTGATCTCTCAGGATACGCAGATTATTGTATGAAGACACGGTATCGTTTGATCCCGTCAATCTGGTAAAAGGTAGGTAAGGTCGAAAATTGTGTGGACGGTATTTTGTATTAAAGAAATAAATCCAAATTAAAATTGACAGGAGGGATAAATCTATGCGGAATATGGCAGATATGATATCCAACAAAGCTATAAAAGAAGAATTCGGCATTGATATGCAGCGAACCCTGTACTTGATTGGGTGCCACGATTTAGTTGGGGTAATGATGAAAAAAGCTATGGAGCAAGGGGAATTTGATAATCTTGAGGGGGCCGGCAAGCCGCTTTACCTCGAAGAGAATCCCTATGAGCAATCCGAGTGGCATATGGCTCACAAGGTTCTTAAGGACAATGGGTTTGCACCGTACTGGATAGAATTAGGCAAGGAGATTGATGCTCTTAAAGTTAAATATGACAAGGAAGTTGATCACTTCAAACAGTATACACTGATAGTATTTGATGAAAAACGAAGCGGCGGAGCTATACGCCGGTTGAACTAAAAAAGAATGATTTCTACACTCAAAGCCGGGAGCGCCTGGAGGAAATATCAAAAAATATACTTGACTATAACATTCATTGTCCAGTTTACACATTAGGCCGGTTCAACATAAACGTGGATGATGAGCTAAATCAAATCGTTAAAGACATTGAAAAATTAATCCAGGATTTAAAGGATTCCCTTTAATTATCATTTCCGTACCGGATGCCGGAGGACAGTTTTCATGTTCTCCGGCTTGCCTTTGTGGTGGTATCTCCCCAGCCAACAAGAGACGTTCTTTTTCTTGGCTGGTTGCCGTTGATTTGATGTAATGGCAAAAAATACATGGAGTATTTATCAAGATGAGGCAACCAAGAGAACGGAGCAATAGTGGAGTTTATCACGTTGTTATAAATAAAATAGCTGCACGATAGAATTGTTCTCTCGCTTGGAAGAATTATCGAGCAGTTTTGTTGATATAACATTGCACTTGTGATATTTTTTAAGAATAACAATCATACAACTGGCGGATAATGGAGCTTACCATGTGGAGTATGATTGAATAGGATTATTATCGACCGCCTGGGTAAATATGTATTTATCGAGGTTTTTTTGTGTTTGTTTTTAAAGGAGGTTATTTGTATGGGAAAATCAGATATTGTACTTAAATATGGATGTAATCCGCATCAGAAGCCAGCCAAAATCTACAGCAAGAATAAAACATTGCCTTTCAAAATCTTAAATGGTACTCCGGGTTATATTAATTTTATGGATGCTTTTAATTCCTGGCAGCTGGTAAAGGAATTAAAACAGGCAACCGGATTGCCGGCGGCAGCCTCATTTAAACACGTAAGCCCGGCAGGCGCTGCGGTAGGAAATCCGTTAAGTGATGTATTGAAAAAATCATACTTTGTTGAAGATATTGAGTTGTCTCTGGTTGCTGCTGCATATGCCAGAGCCAGAGGGGCCGATAGAATGTCTTCCTACGGTGATTGGGCAGCTATAAGCGATATTGTTGATTTACCAACCGCCAGGATTTTAAGCCGATCTGTTTCTGACGGAATAATTGCCCCCGGATATACTGATGAGGCACTGGAAATTCTGGTGAGAAAGAAAAAAGGCCAGTACTGTGTTATCGAAATTGATGAGGATTATGAACCTGAAGTAGTGGAAAAAAGAGAGATATACGGCATTACCTTTGAACAAAAAAGAAATGATCTGGTAATTAGCAGCGATATGCTCAGCAATATCGTTACCAATAATAAAAATTTCACCGAAAGTGCCAAACGCGATTTGCTTATTTCTATGATAACCTTGAAATATACTCAATCGAATTCGGTTTGTTTTGCTTTAGACGGGCAAGTTATCGGTGTTGGTGCAGGGCAGCAATCCCGAATTCACTGTACAAGATTGGCTGCGTCAAAGGCGGATATTTGGTATTTAAGACAACATCCAACGGTGCTTCAATTACCATTCAAGGAAGGAGTGGCTCGACCTGATAGAGATAATGTAATAGACCAGTATCTTAGAGATGATATTACTCCCAATGAAATGAAAGGGTGGAGTAATGTTCTGGATAAGATTCCGAACAGACTGACGGCTGAAGAAAAATCAGCCTGGCTTTCAAATCTAACTGGAGTTGCATTGGGATCAGATGCGTTTTTCCCATTCAGGGATAATGTCGATAGAGCTGCTCAAAGCGGAGTTAAATACATTGTTCAAGCTGGCGGCTCAATAAGAGATGATGTAGTTATAGAAGCATGTAATGAATATGATATGGTTATGGCTTTGTCTGGGGTGAGGTTATTTCATCACTAAAGTAAATAGTTAACACGGTCTTGCGTCCCCGGGCTTTTTAATATAATCGTACGATATTAATGATGTTGCATATAATAGCGCTATTTGTTATATTAATCGTACGAGGTGGTTAATGTGAATGACACAACAAAAATTATTACCGCGACCGAATTAAAAACCAATCTGGGTAAATACATCGAATATGTTATTGATGACCACGAGGTTGTTATCACCAAAAACGGCAAAAAGGCCATAAGAATTACCCCTTACATCACAGAAATCGAACGATATTTTTTGGTTAAAGAAAATGCATTGGATTATCAATATGGGGGCAAGAAGGTATCCTATGAAGAATTCATGGAGATTTATGAGAAAAGCGAGCTAAGAATGGAGTATATCAACGGTGAAATAGTTCTTTTAGCTTCACCCAGTACCTATCATCAGGATATATCCGGGAATTTGTACATCCATTTGCGGTCATATCTGAAAGGCAAAAACTGCAAGGTTTTCTACGCCCCCTTTGATGTTCATTTCTACAAAAAAGACCTT
>JAQUUV010000216.1 GCA_028693695.1 Syntrophomonas sp. | reverse complement strand
TTCTTAAATTAAAGGAGTTTTTAGAAAGAACCCAGATAAATTATTCCATACCCGAAGACATGCTGAGGATGCTGTGGTGGAAATTCATGGTTAATGTGGGTGTGAATCAGGTCTCGGCAGTGCTTAGAGCACCCTATGGTGTGTTCCATAACGTTAAAGAGGCTCGAGAAATCATGACCGCCTCAATGGAGGAAGTTATCAGCATATCCCAAGTGGCCGGAATAAATCTCAACCAAACCGATGTTGAGGATTGGCTCAAAGTAATCTACAAACTTTCTCCCACCGGTAAGACCTCAATGCTTCAGGATATGGAAGCCTGCCGACAGACCGAAGTTGACATTTTTGCCGGCACAGTAGTGGAACTAGGCCAAAAATATAATGTACCGACTCCTGTCAACAAGATGCTGCTTGATATTATTAAGGCTTCAGAAGGTATGTTCAGATACAATGGTGATTATTCATGAGACAGTAGGCATTTAGCTCATACTCTCCTTTTCCCTTCATTTTTAATAGCGTATTTATAAATCTACAGCGGTCTTCATCGTCAAAGAAGATTTCTGCCAGATTAATACCTCTTAGCATAATATGGTATAAACTACTGGCGCTCATTATCCTTACATATCTAGCCATGACAGTACCACCCTTTATGTTATGGCGTGGAAGCATTACCACTGGCTCGCACCATGGCTTTTAACTGCAGTTCTATGCTCTGTGGCTATGTAGCTATCACCTATATATATTCCATTCATGCAAGAGATATTTAAACCGGTAGCGCTTTCTGAGTGGGAATGGCTGGTTATTATTCTGTTCTCCGGAGTGAAGCATATTTGGCGGTTTATGCTGTATACCTGTCGTGAGCTTGTTGGTTATAGGTTTAATGCTAGCGTTAAATTCTGATGCGGTACATTCAGTACTTCGATTTGAAATAGCTCCTGTCCAATTAGATGGGAGCTGTTTTAATTGCCTATATCACCAAAAAAACGCATCAGTTCAAAAACAGCTTAAATTAACAGGAAAACGTTGAATTTTAAGCGTACTTGTCTAAAAATGAAGATTCAGTTAGGTTGACACCCTATATAGACATAAATATACTTAAGCATGTTATGCCAAATGTAATTTATTGTATAACTAATAGTAATGATAAAGGGGCGTGTTTATTAAGCGCCTTTATATATTTAGGAGAGGAGATTTTAGTTTTGAAAAAGAAAGGTTATTTGAGTGTCCTTTTAGTATTGCTGCTGGTATTTGTGATGGCATTATCAGGCTGCGGTAATAAGAGTGCAAGTACCCCCGGTGATCAGACCAAGGAGGTTCCGACCTTAAACATCAGTTACATTTTCACCAACCACCAGACTCCTTTTATAGTAGCTATGCATCAGGGCGGGAAGTTAAAAGATCAGGGGACTTATCTAAAAGAAGTTGTCCCTAAGGAAAAATACGAATTATATTCAGATGGTGCCAAAGTTTGCAAGCTTAACGTAATTACATCGAAAAGTGGTGCGGAAACAGCAACACTATTTGCTCAGGGACATATAGATGTTGGATTGGCATCGGTAACGGCTGTTATGACGGCTGTCGATAGCGGTAGCCCTATTAAGATACTATCCCCCATACAAACCGAAGGCATGTCTTTTGTGGTTCCCAAGGATAGTGAAGTGAAAAGTTGGGATGCATTTCTGAAATATGCCAAAGCTGCCACCAAGCCGGTAGTAATTGGTTATCATTCCCCCACCAGTGCTCCTAAAATGGTCTTCGAAGCTGCTCTTTATGATGCGGGACTTAAAATAACTCAGGATGCTAATGATTCATCTTCGGATGTGTTGCTGGTTGATCTTAAAGAAACTACTAATTTTATTCCTGCATTAACTAGCAAACAGGTATTTGGCTGGGTCGGGCCTTCACCTTATCCGGAAGTTGCGTTGACCGAGGGTATAGGACAGGTAGTGACGGAGTTGAGTGACCTTCCTCCCCAAGGCAAATGGAAAGATACTCCTTGTTGTGTGGTAGCAGCTAGTAATAAAGTCATAGCCAGCTATCCCAAGGAACTAAAAGCCCTCTCGAAGCTGATGACCCAGAATGCAGATTGGTGTAATCATAATGTGAAAAGTGCCGCGGACATAACTGCTGATTGGATTGGCATATCTAAAGAAGCTGCTGCAAAATCAACCCTGAAGTATACAACTACTCCTTCCGATAGTTGGAAACAGGGAATTGGTGTTTATTTGAAGACATTCGATAAGATGAATAAATTAAGCGGTCAATTAAAAGGAAAAGAACTTAAGGATGTAGAAACAATCCTCTTCGACTTCCAATTTGTAAAATAAAAAAACATCATCGATAAATGGTTACTGGAGACGGTAGGTCGAAGGTAACCTTTTTTATGTCTGTTTAATCAGGGAGGAGAAGTTAAGGTGGCAAGGTTTAAAAATAGTAGTTTAATCTCATTAATAATACCATTTCTTTTCATTATTATCTGGTGGAGCTGTGCCGCGCAAATTAATAATCCTATTATCCTTCCAGGAGTAAAAAAGGTTTTCACGCTCCTTTTTCATCCTACGGAAAATCTTATTAGCATGGGCTCTCTTTTAAGCAACATTCTGGTAAGTCTTATAAGAGTCTTGGTGGGTTATATATGTGCGGTGTTAATAGCCGTACCCGTAGGAATATTGATGGGTTATTATGGACCAGTCTTTAAATTGTTGAATAATTTTCTGGGTTTGTTTCGTCCTATACCTCCACTGGCATGGGTACCATTGGTTTTAGCTTGGTTTGGAGTGGCCAGCTTCGCCACCCTGGCCGGGATTGAGGAAGGACAGATTTACATATGGTTAAGCAACTTGAAAATATCTATGGTTTTCATAATATTTATAGGAGCATTTTTCCCGGTTATTACCAGTGCGATTTACGGGGTGAGAAGTGTAAATAAAACCCTGATTGATTCAGCATTGGTATTAGGTGCGGATAATCGGGAAATATTTCGTAAAATTCTTCTTCCTGCTGCGGCTCCTTCAATAGTCAATGGGATGCGTATCGGTCTGGGTGTAGCCTGGATGTGTCTGGTTTCAGCAGAAATGCTGCCAGGTAGCATTTCTGGAGTAGGGTATCTTATTACTCATGCTTATACCGTTGCCCACACTGACATAGTTGTTGCAGGAATGATAAGTATTGGAGTGGTAGGAACTCTACTAGATAGTATATTTAAAACCTTTGAAAATAGAAAATTCAAGTGGCAAAGACTAAACAGGTAAATGAGGTGATAGCTATGTCTAAAGAAATAGTTAATATTAGTGCTGTAAGTAAAGTATTTACAAACGAACAGGGCCAGAGTATTAAGGCCCTAGATCCGATTTCCTTGCCAATACAGGAAAATGAATTTGTCTGCTTGGTGGGGCCCTCCGGTTGTGGGAAGTCGACTCTATTAAGAATTATAGCAGGGCTGGAAAAGGCCACCTCAGGTGAGGTTGTGTATCATGGAAGCGTGGTTGCCAAAGCTGATAAAAGGCTAGGTATGGTTTTTCAAGAATATTCGTTGTTGCCATGGAGAACGGTATTGGATAATGTAGGACTAGGTCTGGAGTTTGCCAGGAAACCAGTGCCCTATCGCCGGGAAGTAGCTGCAAATTATTTGAAACTGGTAGGGTTGGAGAAGTTTTCCCAATCTTATCCATATGAACTTTCAGGCGGAATGCGCCAGAGGGTAGCTATAGCAAGGGCTCTGGCTAATGATCCTGAGGTCTTGTTGATGGATGAACCTTTCGGGGCACTTGATGCTCATACCCGTATCATATTGCAAAAACAATTGCTGCAGATATGGGAATTAAACCGTAAAACCATAATTTTTGTAACCCACAGCGTTGATGAGGCTATTTATCTTGCCGACCGTATCGTTGTAATGACGGCTGGTCCTGGTAATATAAAAGAATTAATAGATGTAAA
>JAQUUV010000215.1 GCA_028693695.1 Syntrophomonas sp. | reverse complement strand
GGCATATAGTCCTGCGCACTGAAATCCTTCACCTGAGCAGCAATTTTAGTAGGAAAGTCACTGGGGTCAAAGCGGTCAATGATACCTACTCCGCTCTTTCCTTCCACCAGCTTCGTCCAAAAATCCTTCACATTATGGGCAACGGGACAAATGGTTCCCATGCCGCTGATTACAACTCTACGTGGTGTCAAAATTTCACCTCATCCTATGCATTTTCAGCCAGGTGCTTTTCGATGTAATCGACCACATCTTTCACCGTTTTAAGTTTTTCAGCGATTTCTTCGGGTATTTCGAATTCGTATTCTTCTTCTATTAGCATGATCATTTCCACTACGTCCAAGGAATCTGCTTCCAGATCCTCTTCAAAGCGGGATTCAAGCTGGATTTCATCCCCCGAAATATCCTTTACTTCCACGATAATTTTTTTTACGGCTTCAAATACTGACATTAATAAACCCTCCTTAATAAAATTAATTAGAAACTAAAAAGACATACCACCATCTACCCGGATAACCTGACCATTTATATAGGATGCTGCAGGCGAAGCCAAGAAAGCTACCAAAAAGGCAACGTCCTCGGGCTTACCCAGTCTCCCTACAGGAATTTGTTCAGCCATTTTGGCACTGACCTCGGGACTAAGCTTATTGGTCATATCACTTTCTATGTAACCAGGAGCTACCGCATTAGCCGTGATACCGCGAGGTCCGTATTCCTTAGCTATAGAATAGGTAAAGCCTAGCAAACCTGCTTTAGAAGCTGCATAGTGAGCTTGGCCAGCATTGCCACCCATTCCTACTACCGAAGATATGTTTATGATTCTACCATATCTTCTTTTTATCATATACTTGAGAGCTGCCTTTGAACAATAGAAAGCTGACGACAAATTAGTATCTATTACATCATGCCACTGGGTATTGCTCATCCTGAGCAGAAGCTGATCTTTATTGATTCCCGCATTGTTCACCAATACATCGATACCCCCCAGGCTGGCTACGGTTTTTTCTATCAATTCTGTTGCGTCTTCGGGGGTAGATACATCAGCGCCGATTATGACCCCTGATCCTCCTGCGGCTTCAATTTCTCCTAAAACTTCCTGGGCCTGTTCTAAATTTTGAGCTTCATCGCCCTTATTGTAGTAATTGACTGCAACCTTAAATCCATTTTGGGCCAAGTGTATAGCTATGGTCCTACCTATGCCACGTGAACTCCCAGTTACCAATGCCGTGTGCTGGTTCATATCTCCTTCACCTTCTCCATAAGTTTTTGCAGCGATTTATTATCCTCTATATGTCCCAACACCCTGTTACGATCAATTTTTTTAATTAATCCCGAGAGACTGGAACCGGGTCCTATCTCTATAAAATAATCAACCTTGGTCATCATGTAACGAATGCTTTGTTCCCAACGCACTGGCGAATATAGTTGTTCCACCAGCAAATTGGGAATGTCCAGTGCTAAATTCTCCTCAGCATTTACATTGGAAACAACCCCGACAACTGGTTCATGAAACTTCACCCTGGCAATCTCTTGTGCAAAATTATGAGCACAATCCCGCATTAGGGGACTATGGGAAGGAACACTGATGGCCAACAATTTGGTTTTGGCTCCCTCTTGTTTTAGAAGTGTAGATGCTTCCTCTACTGCACCCTTTTCACCTGATATAACCAGCTGCCCTGGGCAGTTGTAGTTGGCGATACTCACGAGTCCCTCCACCTGGCTGCAAATATGCTCCACTACTGCATTATCCACACCTAAAACTGCTGCCATAGCACCAGTCCCCAGCGGAACCGCTTCCTGCATCAAAGCCGCTCTGGCCATAACCAGCGGCAAAACTTCTTCCAGGCTAATTGCGCCTGCCGCTGTTAAGGCGGTGTATTCTCCCAGACTCAAACCAGCCATAAGCTGGGCTGATAATCCATGTTTCCTAGCCACCGCAAGACATGCCAAACTCGATACCAAGATAGCCGGTTGCGCATAAGTGGTTTGATCCAACAATTCTTGGGGGCCTTCAAAACAGATAGAACTTAATTTATATCCACTAATATGATCGGCGGCAGCAAAAACTTGGGCCGCTTCCTCAAAGGAATCCGCCAGTTCCTTTCCCATGCCAACATATTGGGAACCCTGTCCTGGAAACACAAAGGCCAGTTTTAACATGAGAAGCCTCCTAATTTCTCCAGAATTGCACGCGCTTCCGCCATGATTTCCTCTACAATTTCCGCGGAGCTTTGTACCTTTTTAACCAAGCCGGATACCTGACCAGCTAAAATACTGCCGTTATCCATGTCACCTTCTACCGCTGCCAAAGGGTAACGCCCGGAGCCCAGCTTTATCAGCTCTTCCAGATCTGCTCCCGCTTTTTCAACTTTAAGATACTCACGAGTAAAGCTATTCTGTATAGCTCTTACCGGATGACCAGTAGATGTACCACATACTACTGTGGACCGATCCCTAACTTTAATTACTTTTTCCTGATAAGCAGGGTGAACATTGGCCTCCAGTGAACAAATAAATCTAGTGCCCAGTTGAGCACCTTGGGCACCTAGAGCCAGAGCAGCGACTACACCTCGCCCATCTGCAATTCCTCCGGCAGCAATAATGGGAACTTTTACTTCATCAGCAACCATAGGAACTAAGCACATAGTAGTCATCTCACCCACATGTCCACCGGATTCTACACCTTCAATCACAAGGGCATCTGCTCCCAAACGTTCTAAACGACGTGCCAATGCTACCGATGCAACCACCGGCATAACCTTTATACCTGCATCCTTAAGCATCCCCATAAATGGGCCCGGATTTCCACCACCCGTAGCGACTACAGGTATTTTTTCCCTAATAATCAATTCTAGGTTTTCTTTTAGGTAAGGCGAAGTTAAGACCAGATTTACGGCAAAATGACGCGATGTTATTTCTCGAGCGGTACGAATCTCTTCTTGTAACCATGATGCCGGAGCATTACCGCTCCCTATGGTTCCCATACCACCTGCCTCGGAAACCGCTGCCGCCAGCTTTCCACCTGCGATCCAAGCCATGCCTCCCTGGATAAGCGGATATTGAATATCTAATAATTTACAAATGCTAGTATGGATAAGCATTTAATCTCTCCCCCAGCGTATTAGTGCTCCACCATAAGTTAGACCAGTTCCAAAGCCTACCATTAAAACAATTGCACCGCTTTTTATCGGTTGTTGCTCATCTACCTGGGCTAACGCCACAGGTATGGATGCAGCCGACATATTTCCGCAGCGGTCCAAATTGATAGCGGTTTTCTCTCGGGGTATCTTCATACGCTTCATGGCAGTCTCAATTATCCTCAGGTTGGCCTGGTGAGGTACAAATAAATCTACCTGCTCAAAATCTAAACCTGCCCCATGCAGTAATTTTTGGCTGGTTTCTACCATAACCTTAGCCGCAAATTTAAAAATTTCTTTACCGTTCATTTTTAAATAATGCAGCCTTTTTTCTACGCTCTCTATCGAAGCTGGTATTGCTGAACCTCCAGCAGGCATATGGAGAAGACCTGCACCAGTACCATCGGCACCTAATTCGGTGTTAATAATTCCACAGTTACCCTCACCTTTATCCAGTACCATAGCACCCGCACCATCTCCAAAAATAATGCAGGTATTCCGGTCGGTGTAATCAATGACTTTAGAAACGATATCTGCTCCTATAATCAAAATATAACGAAATTCTGGCGATAACATGAACTTTTCTGCTACCGAAAGAGCATAAACAAAACCGGTACATCCGGCTTCCAGGTCAAATGCCGCAGCATTTTTCGCTCCCAACAGGGCTTGAATGATGCAAGCTGTTGATGGAAACATGGTATCCGGGCTGGACGTGGCAACAATAATTAGGTCTAGTTGCATAGGATCTAGATTAGCTTTCTGTAAAGCTCTACGAGCCGCTTCAAATGCTAAATCAGAGCATTTGCCCTCCGGCCCGACTATTCT
>JAQUUV010000214.1 GCA_028693695.1 Syntrophomonas sp. | reverse complement strand
CCTACCAGCAACAGTGTAGTGTCGGAGGATTGAGACCACTGTAAGGCTCCGGCCACAATTTCGTGCGGCGCATGGTCGCCGCCCATTACATCAAGCGCGATTCTCATAAACGTTCCTCCTTTATTGGGACAAACCCACTAAAAACAAAAAGTAAGTCTCTAGCCAGAAACGGCTATTGCTTACTTTTTCGTCTCCCTTACTATTTAAAGGCTAATTACACTCTTGCCATTATAAAAACCGCAAGCCAAACAAGCCCGATGAGGCATCATTAGTTCATGACACTGAGGGCATGCAACCAGCCCCGGCGCATCAATTTTCCTCCATTCAGAACGGCGCTTATTCTTACGGGCATGCGATTGTCTTCTTTTAGGAACACCCATTTATAAAACCTCCTT
The DNA here is from genome assembly GCA_028693695.1 of Syntrophomonas sp. Lineage (GTDB taxonomy): Bacteria > Bacillota > Syntrophomonadia > Syntrophomonadales > Syntrophomonadaceae > PHAA01. Next base: position 3,573 of record JAQUUV010000214.1, on the reverse strand, counting down.
CCCTACTGTAAACTTTTTAATTTCTCCCACCTGGGATCTATGGTTTCTTGCTGGCAGGAACAGCTTGTAGTGTTCCTGTCTTGGCCACATACTAGGCATAATCCACGGCAGTCCTCTCGGCACAAGGAACATATCGGAATAGCCATAAAAATAGCTTCCTCCACAATTGACATTATGTCCGCCTCGTCGGCTTCAAAGAAGATTATACCATCATCAACGCTAACTTGATCACTGTTAACAGCTTCCGCCATTGCGAACTCAAATTCAGCGTCTACTGGAAAAGTAAAGTCTTTCAGACAACGAGAACAGGGCAACTGGAGTAAGGTTCTGACATTTCCTCGACCAACGAATATCATGCCGCTTTTTTCCACTACTATCTCCACTTTGATAGGGGCTATAAACTTTCCCCCTATCTCTTCAAGAAAACTATCGTTCCCCATGGTCTGCAGTGAAAATGTTTCTCTTTCCCGAAGATTAAGTATTAGCCTACTAAGGTCAATTTCCATCTTTTATTCACCTCATGAAAATACCAGATTAATTATAGTCCGTACCTGTTATTATTGTCAACAAAGGTAGCTCTACATTCATGGAATTTATAATAGTCTACTTAGTTAAACCAATTACCAAGCGACTATCAAGAAATAAACAAGTGACGTCCACGGATGGACTAATGTCGCGTTGCCATGGATGGCAAGGAGCGACCATTTACTCTAGTTTTTTTTGCTATACTTCGTTATCAAAGCTTGTACCCCCGGGTACCAACGATGTTCGCTTCCGCTGACTACTAATGTTGTTATACATCCAGTAGACTGCTCTTTGCAACATTATTGGCGACCACTCGGGACACCAGTAGTGCCCGGAGGGTGACACCTTGTCTGAGCTGAGAAAAATCCTCGGATTATTCTGCCTTGTTTATTTCTTGACAGCCCCTAACATTGCAGTTATAAAATCGGCCAAATCCTCTACCTGGTCAAAAGAAAAAAGCGGTATATCTCCAAGTAACGCAATATCACTGACCACCGCTACCAGATTCCCACCCAGTTCAATCCTGTTAGATGAGTAATTCTGTCGATAAATCTCAATCTTAGGTCCAGGTTCACCTTTGAACCCCTCGACTAGTACAATGTCCACGTCCTTAATTCTTTCTAAAATATCCTGAAGTGATTTCTTATCCTGATGAAACTCATGCATTGTGTAAGATCCTGGTCCCACAATAACCACTTTGTCGGCCCCAGCTTCAGCGTAATGCCAGGAATCCGTTCCAGGAGGATCCATGGTGTACCCATGAGCAGCGTGTTTTACTGCCGCGACCTTATATTCCTTTCTTTTTAAAATTCGAATCAAACTTTCCATTACTGTGGTTTTGCCTGAATTCGAATAACCGACCAGTGAAATAACCGGTATCACAGCTATAACCCTCTCTCTATATAAAATTATAAGTTCTTTCAAACAATAGAGCTATTTAATCTGTATTAATGGAGGTGACATAAGGTAATACTCTCTCCATATAGCTATATACGTTCAGTTGTTCCCCGCGGGCAAATCCTACCACCGTAATGCCCAGTTTATTAGCTAATTCTACTGCTAAGTAGGTAGGTGCAGAACGTGATAAAACCAATGGTATCCTGCTGCGAGCCGCTTTCAAAAGTATTTCTGAAGCGATACGCCCGCTTAAAACCAAAATCTTATCCTCCGGGTCTATCTGGTTTAATAATGCATAACCCAACGATTTATCAACCGCATTATGGCGACCAACGTCTTCATACCTGGCTAATAAACCATTACTATCAGCCAAAGCTGCACTATGCACACCTCCTGTCCTTCTAAAGGTAACCGATTTCTCCTCCAAAAGGCTGATCAAGTGCAATAACTGAGATGCAGTACTTGGACTAGTGGTACGCACCAACGGCACTGGGTCTATTTCGTTGGAATACGGCAGCCCAGCTTGCCCTTTCCCATTGCAGGTGTTGACATGGCGGCTAGTTCCGATATCTCTACAGCTTTCCGGGGAGTGTGAGTGCACCCATAACAAGCCTTCTTCTTCGTTACAGCTAAGTTTCTTGATATCCGCAAAACTATGCAGTAAACCTTCACTAATTAAAAATCCTACACCCAATTCTTTAAGAGCCTCAGGCGAACAAACCAGCGTAGCCAACTCATTATCATTGAAAAATATGGTTAGCGGTTTCTCAACTACCAGAACATCGCTAACAACTTGCATCTTACCATCACGGTACATACCCACCATGCGTTCCTTACAAAGGACGGGCTTAATCATTATGAACTACTCCTTAAAATCACCATATTCTTGATTATTTTTGGTGATCGTCTCTCTTAGTATGTCTTAAAAAACAAAATCCCCACCAATAATTAATATGGTAGGATACAAAATAAAGCGGGAGAAGACTCCCGCTTTACCCGTAATACTATTTATTTGGACAATTCAAAGGTATCTCTGGCAATAACCAGTTCCTCATTGGTAGGAATAAGGAATATTTTTACTTTGGAATCGGCAGCAGATACATCAACTTCTTTGCCTCTAACCTTGTTCTTGGCAGTATCCATTTTAATTCCCAGGGCATCCAGGTCTTTACAGATCTCTTCCCGTGTCCCTATTCCATTTTCCCCTACCCCAGCGGTAAAGACTATACAGTCACAACCATTCAACTTGGCTATATAATTGCCAATGTAGCCCTTAACCTTGGTGTGATATACATCTAGAGCCATTTGCGCTCTTTCATTGCCTGACTCGGCAGCTTCTATTACATCACGCAGGTCATTGGATACTCCAGACAATCCTAGCAAACCAGACTTTTTGTTAAAGTAGCTGTTGGCTTCATTGGCATCCAGATTAAGTTTCTCCATGAGGAAGAACACAATGGCCGGATCTATGTCACCTGAACGGGTTCCCATAACCAGACCTTCCAAGGGGGTAAAGCCCATGGATGTATCAACCACTTTGCCGCCACTGATAGCTGCCATGCTGGCACCATTGCCCAAGTGCAAAGTTATAATCTTGCAATCTTCGTAAGGCTTGCCCAGCATTTCAGCCGCACGGTGAGCTACATAAAAATGAGAGGTCCCATGGAAGCCATATCTTCTAACTTTATACTTTTCATAAACTTCATATGGAAGTGCATACATAAAATTGGCCGGGCTCATAGTCTGATGGAACGCAGTATCAAATACTGCTACATGTTTGACATTGGGCATCAGTTCTTGGCAAGCTTCAATTCCCATCATGTTGGGAGGGTTGTGTAGAGGTGCAACATCGAAGCAATCTCTGATTACCTTCTTCACCTGATCATCAATCACTACCGATGTGGAAAATCCCTCGCCGCCATGAACGACGCGATGGCCAACGGCACCGATTTCGTCCATGCTCTTAATACAACCATATTCAGGGTTGATGAGAACATCTAAGACCAGCTTCATTCCTGCAGTATGGTCAGGTAAGTCCTTCTTGATTAAGACATCGTCTTTGCCGGTTGGTTCGTGTTTGAGAGTTGTCCCGGGAATACCCACACGGTCAACCAGACCTTTGGCCAGTACTGATTCATCCGTCATATCCAT
>JAQUUV010000213.1 GCA_028693695.1 Syntrophomonas sp. | reverse complement strand
CCAGGGAAGAAATGAACCACTATGTTAAGCCTTCTTTTGAGATGTTAAGCATCGTGGAAAGTGATAGGACCATAGATAAAAAGAATATCAAAGATAGTATAGCGGTTCTGGAAGACACCTTTGCCAGCTTTGGGGTAAGCGTAAAAGTTAATCAGGTTAGTTGTGGGCCAGCCGTTATTCGTTATGAACTGACGCCTGCTCCTGGCGTTAAGGTAAGTAAGATTATTAGCCTTAGCGATGATTTGCAACTTAAATTAGCTGCGAAAGGAATTCGTATCGAGGCGCCTATTCCTGGCAAGTCGGCTATTGGCATAGAAGTTCCCAGTTCCAAGGTTAGCAGTGTGGGACTTCGCAGCCTTCTCACTTCCACTAATTTCAAGAAATTGAACAGCCCGCTGGCATTTGCACTGGGGGAAGACATAAGCGGAAGTGCTGTGGTGGCCAAATTGAGTGATATGCCTCATCTATTAATTGCTGGTTCTACTGGGTCTGGGAAAAGTGTTTGTCTGAACAGTATTATCATGAGCCTTTTGTATAACGCTACCCCTGACGAGTTGAAACTGGTTTTTATTGATCCTAAAATGGTAGAGTTAACTATATATAATGGCATACCCCATCTAATGACGCCGGTGGTGACTGACGCCAAGAAGGCCTCGGTGGTCTTGCGGTGGATGACAACCGAGATGGAAAAGCGCTACAAGCTGTTTGCGGAAAAGGGCGTACGAGATATATATAGGTATAATCAAGCTTCCCCTGCTCTGCCCTTTATTGTTATAATTATTGATGAATTGGCTGACCTGATGATGGTAGCACCGGTAGAAGTCGAAGATTCTATATGCAGGTTGGCTCAGATGGCTAGGGCGGCTGGGATACACTTGATTGTAGCCACGCAGAGACCTTCGGTTGATGTGGTAACAGGTATAATAAAGGCCAATATACCTTCCCGAATTGCTTTTGCAGTATCATCGCAGACTGATTCGAGAACTATTCTGGACATTGGGGGAGCCGAGAAATTGCTGGGTAAGGGCGATATGCTATTTTCACCGGTGGGGGCAGTCAAGCCTTACCGGGTGCAGGGAGCTTTCGTATCAGACCATGATATAGAAATAACGGTAAATTATATCAAGGAACAAGTTACTACAGGTGAGAATGTCGATCAACTCCAGGGATTGGAATCATCTTTGGAAAAGATGGACGTTGACTATGAGGACGAGATGTTCTGGGATGCGGTAAAGGTATTGGTGCAAAACAAAAAAGCCTCTGTGTCTTTTTTGCAGCGTAAACTTCGCGTAGGGTATTCCCGGGCCGCACGGCTGATGGATTTAATGGAGGAGCGGGGAATCGTTTCCGAGTCTGATGCGAATAAAAAACGCGAAATACTAATAGATGAAGAACAGATGGAAAAACTATACGCAAATAACAAACTGTGCTAGTATGAAATAAATATCTCAATTAGTCATTATGGGGGAGGGAAGGCATGAAGCTTACCTCACGCGAGAGTGAAATAGCGGAGTTTCTGAGAAAGGAACCGCTAATTTCTCAGGATGAACTGGCCTTACATTTTGGTATAAGCCGGTCGTCTGTAGCGGTGCATATATCGAATCTGATGAAAAAGGGCATTATCCTTGGCAAAGGGTATGTCTTTAATAAAAAGGTTTCGGTTGTAATCGTGGGTCAGGTTTTTCTTGAAATAAGGGTTCAAGGAGAGCTGGATAATACGGTAATTGATATGAAGTATACCGGATTTGCTGCGGAAGTAAGCAAAGCGCTGGCAGGCTATGGGATTAAGTCTAAAATAATTACCGTGATAGGAAACGACGAATTGGGAAACGACATGGTAAATGATTTGAAAGCCAAGGAAGTGGATATCGGCAATATTTACCGGCATCCCCAAAAAAGAACTTGCAAGAAGATTGTTTCTGATAAGGGTCTATGTTTAGTGGAAGGATATAATACGAAAGACTTTCAGCAGGCTATTGAAGCTCGTGAGTGGGTGGCATCTAATTGTGATTGGCTAGTCGTTGAGCCTGAATTTCAAGAGGCCATAGTTAGGAAATTACCGGGTCGGGAGGATCAATCTCCCTGCTTGTGCGGGTGCTGGTTTCTCAATGATGAGATTCCTGCATTTTTAGGCAGGTGCGATCTGTTGGCTATAGGAGTTAACAATTTTCAGAAATATGATTGTTATTTAAAAAAAGCAAGAAAACTGGTTGAAGCCGGTACGCAAAATTGTATAATTACTGATGGGAGTAATAGCGCAGTATTGATAAACAATCAGGGGGTAAGCGATTTCCCTTTACCCCCCAATCAGAGTTTTAACAGCCAAACGGGGATGCATTTTTTCTTGGCCGGGCTAGTATACGGATTATCGGTAGGTTATCCGATTAGACAGGCCATAAGGATTGCCAGCGGTACAGCCAATTCGGGTGGGGAAAAGCCTTAAGCATATTTTAACGCCAATGTAGGGGTGATTGACATAAGCGGCTTTGGAGCAAGAATAAAAGCTGAAAGGGAGAGACAGGGTTTTGGCTTGGAAGCGGTGGCGGAAGAAACCAAAATTAGAACCCTATATCTCAACGCCTTGGAGGAAGAGGATTTCGCGAAACTTCCTCCTCGGGTTTATGCTACGGGTTTTGTCAGGCGCTATGCCTGGTTTTTGCAAATGGATCCCGAGGATCTGGTCAGTGAGTTTCAGAACCTGGCTTATGGTAGCCAGGTCCCGGATGACGTCGTTCTTCTGATTGCAGAAAAGCCATCCAGGGAAATTAAATTTCCGGTCTTTAACCTTCCTATTAAGAATATTATAGCTGGGGCTTTATTCCTGATTATTGTTCTTTGGATGGGGGATTATCTGGTCACTTATATATCTGGTTGGAGCGTAACTCGACCACCAGCTGTTAATGAACCTGGACCTGACCAGGCAAACGATATCGAAAAGCCAATAACTGATAAGCTAATTTTGGATATTGAGGCCAGAGAGAGGTGCTGGCTGCAGGTTCAGGTTGACGGGAAGCAGCAGTTTTCGGCCATAATGGCTGTCGGAGAAAAGCAGTCCTTTGAGGGCAGACAATCGATAGTTATCAATGCGGGTAATGCCGGGGGAATAGATCTGAGTTTGAACAAAAAGAAACTTGCTCCTCTGGGAAACCCGGGGGAAGTAGTGGAGAAAAAATATGACCTCAGTAGTATAGGTAAGGAATAGAGGTAGCAGGTGAAAGTTGGGTTTATTAGTTTAGGTTGTTCTAAAAACCAGGTTGATACGGAAATTATGATCGCGAAAATGAAAAATGCTGGTTACAAAATTGTCGATGGGCTGGAGAAGGCCGATATTATAATCATTAATACCTGCGGGTTTATAAACGATGCCAAGGAAGAAGCGATCAATACCATTATTGAAACTGGAAAAATGAAAGAAAGAGGCAGTTTGCAATATTTGCTGGCAACGGGATGTCTAGCTCAGAGAAACGGTCAGGAACTACTTGATGAGATGCCAGAATTAGATGGGGTAGTAGGAATCTCATTTTTCACTGATATAGATAAGGTTGTTCTTCGGGTTCGAGAAGGTGAACGAGTAGCCCTCATAGGTGAACCACCTGAGGTATTTATAGAAAAAGGGCCGAGGATACTTACTACTCCGGCAGGTTCAGCTTATCTGAAAATCACTGAAGGTTGCAATAATCGATGCAGTTACTGTGCCATCCCTTTGATAAGGGGAAACTTGCGTTCACGCCCCCAAGAAGAGATTGTAAAGGAGGCGCAGGAATTAGTTGCCCGGGGGGTAAGAGAGCTGGTAGTTGTAGGACAGGATACAGCTATGTATGGAGCGGATCTGGTCGGTATAGGTGATTTAACCCGTCTTTTAAAGGAACTAGTTACCATTGATGGATTGGAATGGATTCGCTTGATGTATCTTCATCCTGCCCATATTGACCAGAAGCTTATTGATACCATTGCTGGAGAAGACAAGGTTTTACCTTAC
>JAQUUV010000212.1 GCA_028693695.1 Syntrophomonas sp. | reverse complement strand
AAAATAGCAGAATAACTTCTTTGTATTTAGGAGACAACTTCATAATCTCTAATAAAAGGGTATCATCCGGTATGGCTTCCATGTTTGTATCCGTTGGAATACTATTTAGCGATTCAGCTACATCAACACGCTTCCACCACGAACTGCGCAAATAGTTTTTGCAGACATTTATAGCAATTCTCATAATCCATGTTTTTACTTCTGAATCACCTTTGAATTGCGGATGGTTTTTATAGACCTTAAGAAATGTCTCCTGTACAGCATCTTCTGCCAAATGTATATCTTTTAAATAAAGAAAGCACATTCTAAGCAGCGAGTTGCCATATTCGGATACAAGTTCATTTATATTCAAAGCAATATTTCTATCTGGTTCCAAAATAGAAATCATTTCCTAAAACCTCATTTCAATTATTAGACACTATAGATTACAAATAACTTTCATTTTTTGGATTTAGTATAACACTAGGGAACGAACCTTCCTGGCAGATTTGTTTCGCCTGGAAGTCTTCAGAATGTTAAAAAAGTAAGGGGAAATAAGCGATTTCACTATTGAGAATAGGATGAGCTGGCACAGCGTTAATTGTAAAACAGGCGCAGGCGAAAAGGAAAGTTGCATCTTTAATTGGACTAACATTACATGTTAAATTGACGAACATGCTTTTTAATAAAGGTTCAAAAAGCGGGTTTGTTTTATATTAGATTAACAGCCATGATGGTTTAGTATCGAATGGCTTTTTCATGGTGGTATAATATTAGTGATATAGTTTGTTTATCAAATGGTTAAAGATTTAGTATTTATAAAATGGAGCACCATAATGATAAGAAGAGTCAAAGAAGCAGATAGACCTGTTTATTTGGATATGGCTAAGAATTTTTATTCCTCGGAGTCGGTATATCACAATGTGCCCGGAAGACACTTTATGGATACATTTGATGAGTTAATGCGGTCTGATAGTTATGCAATCGGATACATTATGGAATACGAAACCAATGTAGCAGGTTATGCGCTTCTCGCTAAGACCTTTTCTCAAGAGGCTGGCGGCATGGTTTTGTGGATTGATGAACTTTATGTGATGCCAGAATATCGCTGTTACGGCTTAGGGTATGAGTTTTTCGCGTATTTAAAAAGCAATCTGCATGATAATGTAAAACGTATCCGCCTCGAGGTTGAGGATAGTAATAAAAAAGCGATATCTCTTTATAAGCGATTAGGATTTGAGGATTTGCCATATTCTCAAATGATAGAGGATTTATGATGTTTTATTGTAATATCGGCAATAGAGAAGTCGTATCTAAAAAATGAGCATGATTCTCAAGCAAGCATACAAAAAGGCTTTGAAGCCGGCAATTCCAAAATTGCTGATAAAATCTGCTGCGGCTACACTAAAGCAACTATAACAGCTTTGTCATCAACGAGCGAGAAGCACCGATTGTTCGTTGGATATTTGAACGGTACATCTCCGGCGAACTGTCAAACCAGGAAGTAGAGCCAGAATGACAATGAACAGGATTTTCCTCTATATAAATAAGAAGGTGGATAAATGAATGCGGCTTACTTCTCAAAGAGCACAACAGGAAATGGTTCTGCTTCCCGGATATAATCAAACAATAGCTTGTATTGCCCCAACACGCCACTATAAGGGCAGCAGTCTGGTTCGGGTTCACAACCGTGTTTGCCGTAATAGTGAGCCCACCTATTCAATTTTTCATATTGGGTAATATCTAAAGATTCAAAACCATTAAACCATTCTCCGATAAAATATTGCGAGTTATAATGGTATTCCCCAGGTAGAATATAGGAATTTAATGTATACGGGGATATTAAAAAAATACATAATGGAATTAAGATTTATATCTGCTACTGCATCCTTCTGCTTGATTCCCAGCTTGGTTATTTTAATAACTGGACCCTCAAGGAGACTGTCCTTGCTTTCTGGAGGCTGCCAGTTAAATACCAGCCATCGATTTCCATTGGCCGGGTCATGGAACCGCTGAAAATTGGCCAGGGACATCCTGTAATTGTCAGCCTTCATATATATTCCGGCCTCAATAGCGGCATCAACTTTATTCCCTTCCGAATCCAGGACACTGTAGTCCAAAACCCATGTTTCCTTGTCGTCTTCTCTGGTGAGTGATTTCAAATGTACGCTATAGTTATTTACCAGCAACTCCCGGTTGATATCCAGTCTGTCCTTTACCCCATCCAGGGGAATTATCTCGTTCATACGGTAATAGGCATAGATATTGGTTAGTTTTACTTGTAGATTACTCATTTCCATCCCGTCATAATTAGCCCTGCCCGCCATGGTTTTTTGATCCTGGGATACTCTGTAGTAGGGACCAAGACAATTAAGGCTGGACAAATGTATACCCAACTTTCGCCCGCTGTCATGCATAAACATAATTTCTCCCTCCGGGGAGTAGTTATTGCGCCAATCATATAACCAGCCATGTACAATACCATCATAGTCCCCCAGGGCAGACAGTTTATAATGTACTTATACCTTTGGTGATGGAGTCAACGACCAGCCGGTAAGCCTTTTTCTCCACCGTTTCGGCGAGCAGGTATTCTGTGGTATATTTTTGGTTTACCGTCTTGAATTTGATGTCTTGCAGGGTTAAGTGCACACGTCCCTCCCCATACCCCACCGGACCACCGAAGAATTCCAAGCGCAATGCTTTGGGCGCTTTCTGGACAGAATCGAAGGTTAGCAGCGTTTTACCATCGGGTAATTTTTGCACAAATGAACTCCTGCCCAGTTCCTGGTTCTGCTCATCGAAAAGGTCCACGACCAGAGAATCCACCCTCCCCCTGATATCACCAGCAACGGTGGCAATCATAAAGGTGTGGGTCTTATCCAGCAATGCTTTCTCTATCGTAACCCGGGTTCCCTTACAATCCACCGATTTGTTTACCTGGACAAACTGCCCATTCTCTTCTGCCCGGGCAAACCGATCAGGATTTTCATTTCTGCTGCAAAGGGCGGTAGGAACTGAACAACCAGCCGTCAAAAGAATAAGCATTGTAAGGAATAGAAAACAAAGTATCCTAATCAAATCGACTTTTTTAATTAAGTCCACCAACGGCTGGACGTTTGCATTTCTCATTCACAATCCCTCCCACAGACGGTAAGAAACAGTATTTTCTTTTGATTTCGAATTACGTATTGTTTTTATCTACATTGGAAACACCTAGTGATTTGCCCGATTCCTCAATGAAAATACCCACCGGCTTCTTGGCAGGTACTTGAAGCAGGTCTTTTTTTAAATTATTCCGGTATAAATGTGCTCCCGTTAAATAAATAAACCTTGGTAGTAGTATCGGTTTTTATCTCACCTTGGGGAGTCACTCCATCTGGTTCAAGTTGATACTGTATGGTGGTTTCCCATGCGTAAAGCCGTTGGTTTTCACTGTGGAGGTCAACCTGGTAACCGCATACTTTCTGGAACCAATTGTTCTTAAATACTGAACGTTCCTGCAATGTACCTTGCCAGGCCTCGATAAAGCTGCCTTGATCCAAATAAAAGAGATGCATTATCCAAACATCCACACCGGTACCCCCAGTCCGCGTAACCAGCTTGAAAACTTTTTTGCCGTCTATCTCCAGGGGATAAGCAAGATCCCATTGTTCTACCTTCCAATCCTGTTCGGTTATTAATTTATAATCTCCCCCTGCGTCTTTATCAAAGATGAAGCACTTACCCAGGTGCACCGCCCCATCAATTTGGGCCACTATTTCCCAGTCGGCATCATCATCCAAATCGGCAACGTCATATGAAAGTCCTTCAATGTAGTAAGAATCTTTATCTTGCTTTCCCTGGGTCTGGATCATGGCGGCAATTTGTTCTTTAGTCATTTTATTTAACGCTTCCGCAGCGCTAACCCGATGGTGAGTTTGGTAGAAAGCATCGTAAGCTTTAGCGTAATCCTCCTGGATCAATGATTGGTCGTTAATGCCGATTTTAGAACCTTGGTAAAGCTCCCTGACC
>JAQUUV010000021.1:7707-19085 GCA_028693695.1 Syntrophomonas sp. | reverse complement strand
GTGTATTCTTTCATTACACGATGGAAACATTACCACCCAGCTACTTGTCAAGTAGGCAATGGCGACGAATTCAGGAAACATGTCCTGGGACTCCAGAGGACAGGCCGTAACCCAGATGCAGCAAGTCATTAAACGATAAGGGTTACTGGTGCGGAAATGTCAATGGAATATTGTGTTTCTAATAAATTCGGTTTGTCTTTCTCAGATATTCATTTTTCGAGCTTCTTCAATCAGTTCTTCCCTAAAGCGAGGATGAGCAATGCTTATCAAAGTTTCTGCTCTTTCCCAGGTGCTTTTTCCCTTGAGGTCGCCAATGCCAAATTCAGTTACCAGCATATGGGTCATTGTTCTGGGATCGGTAACAATTGCCCCGGGGGTTAGAATAGCTTTAATATTAAAAAATATTTCACCATCCCTATTTTCGAAAGTAGATGGGATACACAAAAAGCTTTGACCGCCCTTTGATTTATAGGCACCCTCCACAAAATCCAATTGACCTCCGGTTCCACTAATCTGCCTCGTACCGATACTTTCTGAACAGACCTGCCCAAAGAGATCTACTTCTAAGCAAGCGTTAATTGCTACTACATTATCGTTTCTGGAAATAACCTCCGCACTATTGACATAATCCACCGAATAGGATGCAAGCCCGGGATTATCGTCAATAAAATCATACATTCTTCGAGTGCCGAAGGCAAAATTGAAAACCTGCTTATACTTGTCAATATTCTTGCGGGCACCGCTTACCTTACCCGCCAATGTCATATCTACAAACGCATCAACATAGAATTCAAATTATTACTATTAATGGCTCTATACTAAAATCCATGATTTTGAATATGAGTATTCAATATATGAGCCATAATTTCCTTTAGATTAACAGGAAATTAATATTATGAATACCTATTTACATTCTTAGGGATATAACCAGTTTGGACTGAGGAGTTATATCTCTACCCGAATTCTCCGTCAGCAAGGTTTTAACGCTAAAAATATCAGCGGAGGCTATAAACTTTAGCGTTTACAAATCAGTAATTGAATTCGCATAAATAATAAAAAGCTCAACCAATATATTGGCAAACTGCTCAGGGTGAAGCATAATCCTCCTCTGAGCAGTTTTCCTTGCTTAATGATGATGTTCGCCCTGGTGGTTACAGGTAACATTTTGGTCATCAAGCTTTCCGGTTAGATACTTTTCTAGAACTTCTTCACATTTACCGGATGCTCCCTTTATAACCTCCAGCCCTTTCTCCTTTAGAGCATTCAACGCCGGTTGTCCTATCCCTCCAGTAATAACCAGAGATACTCCTTCTGTTAAAAATAATCCAGAAAGACCAGCATGATTATGCTGTAAAGTTTCGCTGCTAATCTCTTTCCTATCAACCATTCGATTGTTCTCCACCGTTGCGATCAAAAAGCTCTTACTCTGACCAAAATGTTGATTCAACATTTCTCCATCTTTAGGCATTGCTATTTTCATTAATCTCACACTCCTAATAGTTTACTATTTCCCAACTTTTCGTATAATCATGAAATTCAACTTTTCAAATGCTGTTGCTAAAACCTTGGGTAATTTCCGATTTATTTAAAACCTCCTATAAATTATTGGCAGCTTCTAAAGGGGATAATTCTCCTGCCTTATATTGCTTAAGAGCCGCTTCTATGTCCAGGCCTTCTCCTGCGCCATATACCTTGACCCCGGCCTTTTGAAAAACCATGAAGGCTTTAGGGCCAATGCGATTGCCAATTAATATCCCCACTCCCCGGCGGAGCAGTTCCTGAGCTGCTCCAGTTCCAGCTCCCTGGTTTAACTCCGGCCCGCTATTACTGATCGCCTCAAAGCTCCCTTGTTCTTGATCCCAGAGCATAAAATAAGCGCAGCGCCCAAAACGACCATCCACTGAAGCGGACGGTAATTCACCGCTAGCGCATATCGCAATTTTTGTGCCAGCCATTTCATTGCCTTCTTTTTTATCGGTGCTTTCTCCAGCAAAATCCTCCCGATAAAGGCAATCATCACGTCTTTTTTGAGAATGCTCGGCTTTTCTGCATTGCTCCTGTCCCAAGCAATAGTTGCCTCCTTCAATGCGAATGGCTTGTCCTTCTATTAAAGCCGTAGCTATTTTGGCCCGGCCTTCAATCAGGATACGCTGAAAGGTAGGACGGGAAACCCCCATGCGTTTAGCACCTTCTTCCTGTTCCAGACCCAGAAGGTCCTTAAGGCGAATGGCTTCAAGTTCTTCAAGCTTTACCACGACTTCCTCCAGGCAGGAACGCGGTATTCCTGCTGGTTTAAACACGGTAACCTTAGGAATGGATTCCACCCGTCGGCATTTTGGTTCTCTGGCCATAGTCTTCCTCACAATCTAACCAAGTTATTGCTTGTTATTTCCTTCTTACTGTTGTTCCGTCTTAGCAGTAATTTTCTCCACGATAGCAGCCATAGCTGCTGAATTGTATTCTTCTACTTTACCCTCATCCACCAACTTGTTTAACCGGGTATCCCAGGGTAAGCTGCCCAGGAAATCTATCCCCATCTTTTGAGATACCGATTCTCCCTGGCTCTCGCCAAATATTTTGAGTGCTTCACCACATTGGGTGCAAATAAACTCACTCATGTTTTCTATCAAACCCAAAATAGGTTTCTGCATTTGGTTAGCCATTTTCACTGCCTTCTTCACTACCATATAGGCCAAATCCTGTGGGGAAGAAACAATGACCAGACCATCAACCGGCAAGCTCTGCAGAACGGTCAAAGGCACATCACCCGTGCCGGGAGGAAGGTCTACCACCAGGTAATCCAGATCCTGCCAGTCAGTTTCTTCCCAGAACTGCTTCACTGCCCCCGCTAACAACGGACCTCTCCAAATTACTGGATCATCTTCTTCCTTCAACATGAAATTAGTAGATATCATCTTTATTCCGCTTCTGGTTAAAATAGGGGTGATTCCAAACATACTGCCAGTTAAACCCTGGCTCTTAATACCAAAAGCTCGCGGTTGACTGGGACCCGTGATATCAGCATCCAGTATTCCAACCCGGAAACCAGATTTGACGAGAGTACTGGCGATTAAGGCGGTCACTGTGGATTTACCCACTCCACCCTTGCCGCTCATTACCGCTACTACATGTTTGATATCATTGAGAGATCCCACCAAGTTCTTCTCTTCAGTTTCAGGTAACTTAATTTCCATTCCATTATTAGCCATAATATTTCCCCGTTTCTTTATCTTCTACATTATATTGAATATCTATTTGCTTATTTTCTTCCAGCATTGTCTGCATATTCTGCCAGACGGGTTCACCAGTTCCTTAATCTCCGGCACCAATAGCGGACAAATTCCCCGGCTTATAGCATTAAATACTTCCTGTTCTCAGACCGTCAAAAAAAGCGAATAACTGCGTTATTCAATAACCCCGTTCAATCAACGTACCGTATGTACGCCTTAATCACGGTCTTCTTGAATGCCTTGCTCTTCACTTCCTTTGCTCGCTCTGGCAGCTTGTCAACAAAGATTGTCGGCAGCTGTTAATAAATACGGTTTGTCTTTCGCCAGATATTCATTTTTTGAGCTTCTTTAATCAGTTCTTCTCTAAATCGGGGATGAGCAATGCTTATCAGAGTCTCTGCTCTTTCCCAGGTGCTTTTTCCCTTGAGGTCGCCAATGCCAAATTCGGTTACCAGCATTTGGGTACTTGTTCTGGGATCGGTAACAATTGCCCCGGGGGTTAAAATACCTTTAATATTTGAAAAAATTTCACCATCCTTATTTTCAAAAGTAGATGGGATGCACAAAAAGCTTTGACCGCCCTTTGATTTGTAGGCACCATCCACAAAATCCAATTGACCTCCGGTCCCACTAATCTGCCTGGTACCGATGCTTTCTGAACAGACCTGCCCAAAGAGATCCACTTCCAGACAGGCGTTAATTGCTACTACATCGTCATTTCTGGAAATAACCGCCGGATTATTTACATAATCCACCGAATAGGATGCCAGCCCAGGATTGTCATCAATAAAATCATACATTCTGCGAGTACCGAAGGCAAAATTGAAAACCTGCTTATACTTGTCAATATTCTTGCAGGCACAGCTTATATTGCCAGCCAATGTCATATCTAAAAACGCATCTGCATACATTTCGCTATGTACCCCTAGATCCTTGAGATCTGATTGGGCAACCAGGGATCCGATTGCATTGGGAATACCCCCGATACCAAGCTGCAGGCAGGAACCATTTCTCATCCTGTTTATGATATGTTCGGCAATCGTGTTCTCGACCGGGCTGGGCTGAGCGGGTTTTATTTCGGGAAGGGGCGGGTTACTGGATTCTACCACATAATCAACCTGAGAAATATGAATACATTCCTGGTTACCGCCCAATACTCTAGGCATGTTGCTGTTTATTTCCAGGATTACATAACGAGCATTCTCAATGGAAGCCCAGGAAGCGCTGGCAGCGGCACCAAAACTGAAATAGCCATGTTTATCCATGGGAGATACAGTGGCCATAAATACATCTGTACGTACATTACGCGTCATAGCCACCTGTTCACTGAATTTCATAGGGATATAATAGGCCAGTCCCTTCGGAGCATTTTTCCTGTCAGCATTGCTGAAATGCCATGAGTTCCAGCAAAAATGTAGTCCGTCCGGATCTGTTTCTACACAATAGCGGGGCCATGCCGACATAGTTGCTCTGAACTTAATGTCTTCTAAATCATTTTTGCGTTTCGATAGAGCTTTTTCCAGCTCATTGGCTGCACATAATACCAGCGGATAATCAATCCAGTCCCCTGATTTTACCACCTTAACAGCCTCGTCAGCAGTAACCAGCTTTTTTTTGTATTCCTCCAAGCATTTGATCATCAAAGATAACCCTCCAAACCGAAAAATATAAATTTGAATTATCTGTATTAATGGATCTATACTAAAATCCGTGATTTTGAATATGAATATTCTACATATAAGTCATAATTCCCTTTAGATTAACAAGGAAATTAATATGCTGCATACAAATCTAACCTCCACGTAAAATAATAGGATGAAAAGGGCTAAGAGTTATTTCCAAAGATCCAAGATCTTTCTGCGGTGGTAGCTGCTGTATAATACTGCCGCAGGATTGTACCCAGCCTTTTCGAGTTGAATCAAATGGAGCATAAGCATCACTTTATTTGTATAGGTTGCAAGCAGATGTTTGCGGTGGATGATTGCCCATTCGAGCAATACGGCGAACTATTACAAGCCTAAATGGGCATTAATGTTACTGGTCATGAACTCGAAATTTATGGGTACTGCCGAAATTGCAAGTAATTGCTGTATCTTTCAAACAAGCCCTGATATAATCCTTGAACTATATTGGACATATGATAAATAATACAATAAAATATTAATGAGCATATGTCAACATAACCTATACTCATATTAATGGAGGTATACTGATGTACATTAGTGAAGAAACTCTTGATCGCTTTATCCGCGAAGATGCTCCATATCTTGATTTGACTACCCTGCTGCTTAATATTGGTCAGGAGCCAGGGAGAATATCCTTTGCATCACGGGAAAAAGGAATCCTTAGTGGTTCAGAAGAAGCTGCCCGCATTCTTCAAAAGCTGGGCCTTAAACTAGGCTTGCTACTTTCCAGCGGAACTCAAATCTTACCCGGCCAAACCTTCCTGCAAGCCGAGGGCACAGCTTCCAACCTACATATTGCCTGGAAAATTTGTCTTAACATATTGGAATACAGCAGTGGAATTGCTAGCCGGACTCGCTTCCTTCTGGATAAAGCCCGGATGGTTAACCCCAACATTAGTATACTTTCTACCCGTAAAATGTTTCCCGGAACTCGGGAACTAGCCATCAAAGCGGTGGTAGCCGGTGGCGGATTTCCCCATCGTCTGGGTCTATCAGAAACTATCCTGGTCTTTCGTCAACACATTAATTTTCTTTCCGGTATGGAAGAGCTGGCAAAAAGCATTCCTAAACTTCGGCAGCAGGCCTGCGAGAAGAAAGTTATTGTAGAAGTAACAAAACTGGATGAGGCCCTCTTGCTTGCTGAAGCAGGCGTAGACGGCATCCAATTTGACAAGGTCCCCTCGGAGCAGCTTAAACACTATGTACAGGAAATCAGAAAATATCACCCAAACCTGCTTCTGATTGGGGCAGGAGGAATTACGGAAGCGAATGTCACTGCCTACGCAGCAACAGGTATTGACGCTATTGTTACCACTTCCATGTATTTTGGTCGACCACTAGACATATCTGTCACCATGAAACCATTGGAGATAAATCTCTAGTTCTAGTTACTCAGTCGAGTGTAATATTAATCACGGGACTATATATACCATTTGCCGTATACTCCCCTAAGTCTTCCGCTTGACCCTTATCCACCAAGTTCATGGTAAGCTACCCAGGAAATCTGTCCCCATCTTTTTGAATACCGATTCGCCTTGACTTTCACCAAATATTTTGAGTGGTTCTCCACATTTGGGACAGATAAGCTCACTCATGTTTTGGATTCATAATGGAACGTAGAAGAAGTGAGTTTCATTTTCGTTCATTATGTATTTATGGAATGTATTGACATTTACTTACTCCCGAGCAATAATTATAAATGCAAGTACTTGCATCTTGTATCATTACTAAAGGAGGTAATTTCAATGTTAATACCCTGTCGGAAAATGAAACTCATGATTTTGTTGTCTGTACTTTGTTTGACTTTGTTAACTGCGTCTGGTTGCACCAGCAGCAAGAAGCAAACTGCCCAAGCACCGAGCCCCAGTAGCCCCGATAAATTACGAGTGGCTGTATCCATTGTGCCTCAGGCAACATTTGTTAAAGCCGTGGGGGGAGAACTGGTAGATGTAGTTACCATAATTCCGCCGGGAGCCAACCCGGAAAACTACGCCCCCACCCCACAGACCATGGAACAGTTAAGCAAGTCCAAGCTTTATTTCGCCATCGGTGTTCCCGCAGAAAAGAGCGGCATCCTGCCCCGACTTAAGGAAATCAATTCGCAAATGAAGCTGGTTGATCTGCCAGTTCAAGTGGATAAGGTCTATCCGGCTCGCGAGATGGCCCCTGGAGAAAAAGACCCGCATCGCTGGTTATCCCCTAAACGAGTAGCAGAAATGGTAAAAATAATATCCGCAGAATTAGCGGCAGCCGATCCCCAACATGCGGATAGCTATCAGAAAAATGCTCAGGTCTATCAGGCGGAACTAGAAAAATTGAACACGGAAATCTCCTCCTCCCTACAGGGTTTATCCGGGCAGAGCTTCATTGTCTACCATCCTGCCATGGGCTATTTTGCGGATGACTATGGGCTCAAGATGATTGCGCTGGAAGAAGAGGGCAAGGAGGCTACCGCTCAGCAATTGCAGTCAGTAATTGACCTGGCCAAAAAAGAAAACATAAAAGTGATATTCTACCAGGCAGAAATGGATAGCAAACAGGCCCAAACCTTCGCCCATGAATTGGGGGGGCAGGCTGAGCTTATTGCTCCTCTGGCTCCAGATTACATCGATAATCTGCGCAAAACGGCTCAGACCTTTGCCCAAGTTCTTCAGAAGAAATAAAAATTATGTTAGAATACCATACAGGTTATGATAAGGTGGATTTTGAGTGAATGAAATGAAGCAAGCAGTTTGCCTGCAAAATGTAAGTGCGGGTTATGGCAGTATCACCGCCCTGGAAAACATCAATCTTACCATTAAAAAGGGAAGCTTTACCGGGATTATCGGTCCCAATGGCGGGGGCAAAACCACCCTTTTAAAAATTATGCTTGGGTTGCTTGAACCCTGGAGTGGGCAAGTAGAAATATTTGGTCAGAATCCTAAATATAATCGCCGCCTGATCGGCTATGTCCCTCAGGCGGCAGCTATCAATCGCCAGTTTCCCATTTCTGTCCGCCAGGTAGTCTCGCTGGGCAGAATGGCCGGGAAATTGCCTATTTTTCATCGCTATAGCTCAGTTGACCGGGATAGAGTTAAATGGTGCCTGAATCGACTGGATGTGCTGGATCTGGCTGAAAGACAGATCGGACAATTGTCCAGCGGGCAGTGGCAGAGGGTTCTGATTGCCCGGGCTCTGGCGGTTGAGCCTGCGTTGCTTCTTTTAGATGAACCGATTAGCGGTTTGGATGCCAGTGCCAGCACCAGAGTCTATGAACTATTGCAGGAACTTAACCAGGAAATGACCATTATCATGGTTACTCACGACACGCTGGCTATCAGCGCTTATGTTCGAGATATTGCCTGTATCAATCATCGCCTGCACTATCACGGGGAACCTGATATTAGCCCCGAGTTGGTCATCCAACTATATGGCTGTCCGGTGGAGCTTATTGCCCATGGCGTACCCCACCGGGTGTTGGAAAAACACGGAGGTAAATCATGATCTCAGCTCTATTACAGTATAGTTTTCTACAAAATGCTGTTATGGGTGCCCTGCTGGCCAGCATCGCTTGTGGTATTATTGGTGCCATTATCGTTGAAAAAAAACTGGTAATGATGAGTGGCGGTATTGCCCATACGGCTTTTGGCGGTATCGGCCTGGGTTACTACCTGCAAGTGGAACCGATGTATACGGCACTTGGCTTTTCCATGTTTTCAGCCTTGTCTATTGCTCAAATTCAGCGCCGTTCCACAGTAATGCCCGATGTACTTATCGGTATGTTCTGGCCGTTAGGTATGGCTCTGGGTATCCTGTTTATTTCCTTTACCCCTGGTTATCCCCCGAGCATGAGCACTTACCTGTTTGGCGATATCCTGACGGTTTCTGTAAAGGATTTGTTGGTGATGGCCATACTGGATAGCCTGCTTCTTCTGATTACAATATCCTTCTTCCATCTTTTGCAGGCATATTTATTTGATGAAGAGTTTAGC
Organism: Syntrophomonas sp.; assembly: GCA_028693695.1. Lineage (GTDB taxonomy): Bacteria > Bacillota > Syntrophomonadia > Syntrophomonadales > Syntrophomonadaceae > PHAA01. The sequence continues at coordinate 10,199 of JAQUUV010000021.1, read as the reverse complement.
AATGCCTTGGGTTTACCCGTGGTTTTGGCTGAGTCTCTCACCTATGCTATGATTGCCCTTACCGTGGTAGTTCTTATTCGAGTAGTGGGCATCATTCTAATTCTGGCCCTGCTATGTGTTCCTCCGGCTTTGGCGCGTATTTTCAGAGCGGATTTGCCTGGTATTATGGGTCTGTCGGTAATACTGGGGGCTATGTTTTGCCTGGCCGGCCTGGCAATTTCTTATCACTACAATGTTGCCTCTGGTGCAGCCATTGTAATATTATCCGTGCTGGTTTACACCTTGGTCCAGTTGCTATCCGGATCAGGTCGGATTTTATTTCATCGTAAGCACCTGGCGGTTGATTCCTCGGACGAGTCCGTTCACACTATGAAGAAATAGCACGAGAGGAGTTCAACAAATTATGAACCCTTGCAACTTGCAGCAGCAACTATCAGAAAAAGGTTTTAAAATGACCCGGCCGAGGAAGAAAATACTGGAATTTTTTACCCTGGAGTCGGGCTGGGTGACCGCAAAATCCTTGTATGAAGAGTTAAACACCCATAAGGCCGATATCGATTTTTCTACCGTCTGTCGTAACCTCGAGGCCCTTAGCAACATGGGGGTGCTTTGTCGGGTGGATCGTGACAGCAATGGGGTCTTTGCCTACCGCCTGCGAGAAATGGAAGAGCACCACCATCACCTAATTTGTCGTTCCTGTGGAAAGATAAGCCCGATGAATTTCTGTCCCCTGCAAGAACTGAACGCTTCCCAGACTGAAGGATACAGTGAGCTGGAATGTCGTTTTGAAGTGTACGGTTATTGTCGGGACTGCCAGTCGATAGAGCATATACCAAGGAGTCGGTGATACAAGTAGGCACTTTTAGAAAGCGAATCACATAAAAATATCCCGTATCACCTAATAGTGGTACGAGATATTTATTTTCATAGACATTTAGTTAAAGCACTTCTTCATTCTTAATTTTAGTCTCACTTATTCTCCAGAAATCTTTTGCATATGGATTTATTTCTATTTTTGGGGATGACCTTCTCCTGTAAAAGCTGGAGATTGGTTATGATTGTTTCCAGATGTTCCCCAGGAAAACCCAGTATTGCTTCTGAAGGATCTAGATCGCTGGCTTCCCGGCAACCAGTACAACCAAAACTTCCATTAGGTTTACCAGTTAGAAAGGGAACTATAGTTGCATCCACACAGCTTGCTTGTACAACAGATGTCGTAAACTGTAATCTCGTACCACTATTATATATTTCCGCCAGACCTACCCACATAAGCGCTTCTGGTGGTGCTTCAATAACAATTACATCAGGAACCCACTCCACCTCTCCCAGTGGCCCCATGGCAATAAACTCGTAGGTTCCTAGCTCCAATCTAGGCATTTCCTTCATTATTATTCCAGCACTCTCAGCACTCCCCAAAACCCCGGTATTAAAATGTCCTTCTCCAGATGCCAGTTTAGGATGCAATGGCATTAGGCCAAAGGCAGCACCTGCTGCCGCACAAGCAATATTTTGAGAACTAAGCAGGATTTTATATCCCTGGCCAGCCAGCATCAAAGACTGACAATAACGCATTTTACGGCTTTTATCATAGTTCTTTATAGAAGGCAGATCATTAATATTCCTCACAAATTTTACACCAACTGGTTCCCTTTTCAATTGTAGAATGTCTTTCAATAATATGGCCTGGTTAAAAAAATCTCCCATTTATTTACCCATCCTCTCTAAGCTATTGATAAGAATAATGTCCCGTCCTACAGACCAGACGGCCAGGATACTATCAGCATGTTATTGCTTCACAACTAATATCCCAGTATTTTCTTAGATTATTCATAATAGTGCAGTTTTATTATATCACGCAATATCTTAACGCAAATATCTTTCTATATGCCATTCGTCTACTTGAGAGTTTGTGATCGGTATTTACTGAGGCAGGTCGCGTGTTTCTCTTTATATGGACTTATGCTCATAATATAATGTATAATAAGCCCGTAAATATTAAACTATTTAGGGAGGTAAGATACAATATGGGTAAGATTAATGAAGACATGAAGACTCTACTCGGCAGTACAATATGGGTACTGGGAACTGTAGATGCCAATGGGATTCCTAATGCAGTGCCTATTCACTATGCTAAAGTTCTAAACGACAGTCAGCTTATGCTGGTGGACAATTTTATGAAAAAAACCACCGCCAATATCAAGTCTAATCCTCAAGTAACTGTTTCTGTGTGGAATAGTACTTCAGGTTATCAGTTTAAAGGAGTTGCTAAAATAGAAACTGCGGGCGTTAATTATGATTCCGCGGTAGAAATGGTTAAAGGCAAAATGACTCCCAAAGGAGCAGTAATCGTCGAAGTAGATTCAATTTACTTGACTACTCCTGGCCCAACTGCAGGAGACAAAGTAGAATAATAATACCGCAGCAGGGCTTTCGGTTAAGCAGTTTGCAACTCATCCATTATTAACCGGGTCACCTCTGGTTTATCAGGTCAT
>JAQUUV010000021.1:0-7607 GCA_028693695.1 Syntrophomonas sp. | reverse complement strand
CCTCACACCTCGGGGTAATTATCCCGAGGTGTGATCCTTCCAGATTGGCTCGCCTCGCATTCTTATGCTTTTTTCCATATTATCATATTATCGTTTATATCTGGGATAGAGTTTGCGCATGTAGAAACTGTGACCCCCAAAGTCCACTTCCACCAACTTTTCCTCCCCCAGTAGTTTTTCCACGGTCCCCCAGGCAGCCGAGGAACGCTGCAGTAAGTCTTCCACAGCATCTGCCCGCATCGGGTGGACAGAGGTGATACTCAGAATGTCTTCTTCTATGTTACCCTACTCACAATGACCAAAATGTTTACACACCATCTCATTTTCTTGGGCCACTGATATTAACATCTTTCTACCTCATATATTATTGGCAGCTTCTATAGACGGTAATTCCCCTGCCTTGTACTGTTTAAGAGCCGTTTCCGTGTCTAAGCCCTCTCCTGCGCCGTATATCTTAACCCCAGCTCTTTGAAAAACAGTGATGGCTTTAGGGCCAATACGATTACAAATTAATATCCCCACTCCCCGGCGGAGCAGTTCCTGAACTGCTCCGGTTCCAGCTCCTTGGTTTAATTCCGGCCCGCTATTACTGATCGCCTCAAATCTCCCTTGCCCATCATCCCATAGCATAAAATAAGCGCAGCGCCCAAAATGCCCATCCACTAAAGCCGCAGGTGATTCACCTCTAGCGCATACCGCAATTTTTGTGCCAACCATTGCCTGGCCTCTTTTCTTTTCAGCATATTCTCCAGAATAATCCTCCCGATAAAGGCAATCGTCACGTCTTTTTTGGGAATGCTGGACTTTCCTGCACTGCCCTTGTCCCAGGCAATAGTTTCCCCCTTCAATTCGAATGGCTTGTCCCTCTATCAAAGCCGCAGCGATTTTCCCCCGGCCTTCGATCAAGATACGCTGAAAGGTGGGACGGGAAACCCCCATGTGTTCAGCGCATTCTTCCTGTTCTAGACCCAGGAGATCCTTAAGGCGAATGGCTTCCAGTTCTTCAAGCTTTACAACGCGTTCCTCCATGCAGGAACGCGGTATTCCTGCTGGTTTAAACACGGTAACCTTTGGAATGGATTCCACCCGTCGGCATTTTGGTTCTCTGGCCATAATTCCCCTCCAAATTTTAGCAAATAGCAAGTGGGACATTTCTTGTTTAGCCCCTCTCCTAGGCTATCATTAATGCTTAGTACCAGGCAAAGCTATTTTTAATTTTTATAATTCTTCCTATTGTTCCGTCTTAGCAGTAATTTTCTCAACGATGGCAGCCATTGCTGCTGAATAGTATTCTTCCACTTTACCCTCATCCACTAACTTGTTTAAGCGGGTATCCCAGGGTAAGCTGCCCAGGAAATCTATCCCCATCTTTTGAGATACCGATTCGCCTTGACTCTCACCAAATATTTTGAGTGCTTCACCACATTGGGTGCAAATAAACTCACTCATGTTTTCTATCAAACCCAAAATAGGTGTCTTCATTTGGGTCGCCATTTTCACTGCCTTCTTCACTACCATATAGGCCAGATCCTGTGGGGAAGAAACAATGACCAGTCCATCAACCGGCAAGCTCTGCAACACAGTCAAAGGCACATCACCCGTGCCGGGAGGAAGATCTACCACCAGGTAATCCAGGTCCTGCCAGTCAGTTTCTTCCCAGAATTGCTTAACTGCTCCCGCTAACAATGGGCCTCTCCATATTACTGGATCATCTTCCTCTTTCAGCATAAAATTAGTAGATATCATCTTTATTCCGCTTCTGGTTAAAATAGGGGTGATTCCAAACATACTGCCGGTTAAACCCTGGCTCTTAATACCAAAAGCTCGCGGTTGACTGGGACCCGTGATATCAGCGTCCAGTATTCCAACCTTAAAACCAGACTTGACAAGAGTACTGGCGAGTAATGCCGTTACCGTGGATTTACCCACTCCACCCTTGCCGCTCATTACCGCTACTACATGTTTGATATCATTGAGAGATCCCACCAGGGTCTGTTCTTCTCCAGATTCCGGCAACTTTATTTCCATTCCATTATTAGCCATAAAAATTCCCCTTTTCTTAATTTTGTATATTAGTAAATCTATCTGCTTTTATTGTAACCTTTCCCCCTTTACCGCCCGCTACAGCTATGCCAATTATTATCACTTCAAATAAATGTATTATATCGCATCAACAAATAATTATGCTTATATAAACACTTATGTAAATCGAGTCTATAATAATTATGAGCATATGTCAATATCTCTGATAACTAAAGAAACACTCTCTCAATAATTAAGATGTTATTGAGACAAATTATACGATAGTCTCGATTGACAGAATTATATACAATTGCTATATTTAAAATGTAATGAGCATATGCTCGTTACTGCTAATTCTTATCTGATGTCCTAGATCATTAAAGACATTAGATCTTTAGTTGAAAGGAGGTAAGTATTATGCCGCGTGGAGATGGAACAGGCCCTCAGGGCAAAGGTTCTGGTACTGGCAGGGGTCAGGGAAAATGCATTACCGGAAACAAAGCAGTGAATGCAACAGGAGAAAAAGGCTCACGTTGTGCAGGCCTTAATCGTGGTAGTGGCATGGGAAATGGCAGAAAAGGTATATTAGGTAAAGTTCAGGGAGACTAATAAATTGGATGTGTTGTATATGAGGGCTACAATTTAATTGTAGCCCTCAGCCTGTTGACAAAGATAGTGTGCAGGCTGTTGTTCATAACACTTTCTCTTATCTTCGGAAAATAATCCTAAATCTGTAATTAGTGGAGGTTAATATGAAATTAAGCATAGAATGCCTACCCTGCTTACTCAATCAGGCGGTTAGATTAGCCAAGACTCACTTAGATACTGAAGAAGAACAGCGTAGTCTGGTGAAAAGAATTATGCTAGAACTTGCCGCTATCGAAGACAATGCAAGCGCACCGTATGTAGCTCAAAAAATTCAACGAGCTATAAAAGATGCCTTGCAAAACCCGGATCCCTATCGGGAAGAAAAATGTTTTTATAACCGAGAGATGCTTAAACTGGAACGAGAATTTTCCGAGTTAATCAAATTGGCCGTAGACCCTCTAGAGACGGCACTAAAGTTAGCAGCAGCAGGAAACATAATTGATTTCGGTCCCAGCTACGATTTATCCAGGGAAAAAGTGCTTAAGATATTACATGAAACCTTGAAGAAAGATTTCCAAGCAGAGACGTTTGATTCATTAAAATCTGATCTGAAAGCGGCTCGCAAAATTCTTTACATTGGAGACAATGCGGGTGAGATAGTGTTTGACAAGATGTTTATCGGCTCCATTAAGGAGAAGTATTCCGGACTGGAAGTTGATTTCGCCACCCGGGGAGAAGCAGTTTTAAACGATGTTACCGAGGAAGATGCTTACTTTGTAGGAATGGATGCCTATGCCCGAGTTATTAACAATGGTACTGATATTCCGGGAACGGTGCTCGAACATTGTTCTAATAGTTTTCAGAAGGTGTTTAATGAGGCCGACGTGATTATCGCGAAGGGGCAAGGCAATTTCGAATCGCTGTACGGGATTGGCCGAGATAATTTGTACTATATCTTTCTGTGTAAATGCAATCTTTTTATGGAAAGATGCGGAGCCAAGCAAAACGATATTATGCTGATGAGGGAATAATGCTTTTACAACGAGGAGCAATGTGTACTGATGGCTCAATATGACTAGGAGGGTTAAAAAATGTTTATTGACGGCAATTATGTTGGCTCAGCTTTTATTCACAAAACCTAGCAATTACTGTTTCCCCGCCTTTTAGTTTCTGTCCAGGTTGAACCAGTATAGTAGCATCCTCCGGCAGATAAATTTCGGTACAAGAACCGAAACGAATAAGACCAAATCTTTCTCCTGTATCCAGATTATCTCCTGCCTGCACCCAGCACACCAAGCGTCTAGCTATGATTCCAGTAATAAATTAAGCTTTATGGTTATGATACTATTTTCTGCTTTTTTGCCTCACGGGCAATGCTGACTTTCATTCGCAGTGGTTAGATCATGTTAATCATATACATGTAATTTTATTTAAGTTTATAATTATAATGAACATATGTCAACAATGCACTGCGGAACCAGAAATAGCTTGACAATGTAGTTACAAGAGAAATAATATAAGCAAGAATTGTGGGCGTATGCTCGTGTTGATTAGTGGGCAGGTAATGGTACAGGTCGATTTGGAATGGGGCTGATGATTGGAATCGCAACGGTTAGCTGTGCAGGTTATGGTGTTCCTGGATATATGAAAATAGTAATAACTAAGGAGAGTTGAAAAATGTTTATTGATGAAAATTGTGTTGGTTGTGGATTATGTGTTGAATCGTGCCCGGTAGAGGCTATTTCGCTACTTGAAAATAAGGCCATAATTAATAAGGAGCTCTGCATAGAGTGCACATCTTGTATAGATGTTTGCCCCCTTGAAGCAATACACCAGGAAGACTGATACAAAAGTAATAAAAAGAAGGACAGGAATGGTAACCATTGGGGAAACAATTTCCTGTGCTCGTGGACAGGGGAACCCTATGGGATTACCTTTGGTTATGCAGGAAGCCAAAACAATAGTATGCGCTCCCCTTTTTACCATTTCTTCTGCTCTTGTAATAGCCTTTTTGCTTGGACAACCGCCACAGCTTACAAACCCTACAATATCGATATTGTCTTCAATACCTTCAAAAGCACACTTCTTATCTCTGATCACTTTAAAATCAGTTGTTCCTGGGCACATATCTTCAGTTGCCTGGCACCTGATTATTCCAAGTTTCATAGTAGTTACCTCTTATTCATGCACCTTACAGTTTTCACTTGGGTATGTAAGCATTGTTGCAGGAGACAAATGGGCATATGTTATTTATAAGAAGTGCAGGATTCAAAAAATATCTACCGCATATATCCATCTATATCAGTGTTTACCGACAGAGGCATTCACAGGCACTTTACCATCCACAGCACATTTTTTTTAAAATTGCTTGACATAATAGTATTAATAGCAATATTATTAGGTCAAGGTTTATGGGCATATGTTCATATAATAATAAATTCTATTTACACCCAATCATCACACCACAGTAGGTACAGTAATTATTAGCTATAAAACATTTCCCTGATGGAAATGAACCCTGTGCCAGGCAGCAATAGGATTTATCGCTTAATACTATGAAAGGAAGTGAGAATATGTGTAAGAAAATTGCTATCTGTGCAACCGAATCCTCTCCAACCTCCCCAGTGGACGAACGCTTTGGCCGTTGTGCTTGTTTTATGATTTGGGATCCAGATACTAAATCATATGATGCGCTATCCAACAGTGGAACTGAGGCAGCTCACGGTGCTGGGACTGGAGCCACCCAGGCTCTGATTCAAAGAAATGTTGGTATAGTTATTTCCCAGCGAGTTGGCCCCAAAGCATTTGTAGCTCTAGAGCAGGCGGGTATAAAGATTTTAATTGGGGTGACTGGCAAGACGGTTGAGTCAGCACTACTAAGTTATCAAGCTGGCGAACTGCAGGAGTTATTGGCCCCTAATAATTGATTCTGATTTAATTAGAGGATGAGTCGCTTATCAAGCGGTCTAGAAAAGAGTAAAACAAAAAAATATTGGAGGTATGTTTAATATGTTAATTGCCATTCCTAGTGAAAACAATATGGTCTGTCCCCATTTCGGGCATTGTGCAGAATTCGCCTTGTATGATACGAATACCAAGTCCTTAAAGTCCGTTCCCAGTCCTGGTCACATACCCGGAGCCTTACCTGTTTTTTTAAAACAACAAGGTGCCGAATTGGTTATAGCCGGCGGCATGGGAGGAAGTGCCCAGGATTTATTTGCTTCCCAGGGTATCCAGGTAATTGTCGGGGTGTCGGGTAGCTTAAAAGACGTAATTAGCCTGTACGAAAAAGGTGAACTGACCAGCAGTGGAGCAGTCTGTTCCGAACATGCCCATGCTGGAGATTGTCATAGCTAATATCAAGCTAAGAAGGGAGTCAAGCATGCAAATCGCGGTAGCCAGTGGTAAAGGCGGTACAGGTAAGACTTTATTATCAACCTGTCTAATGAAGGTTCTTGCGGATTATAATCCCGTGCTGATTGATGCTGATGTGGAAGAACCCAATGCAGGATTGGTATTAAAGCAGCAAGTCTTAGAAACTACGGTTGTTAGTCGGCTTGTTCCCGAAATCAACCCTCAGACCTGTAATCTGTGTGGAAAATGTGCCCAGATATGCAAATTTAATGCCCTGGTAGTGCTGATCGATAAAGTATTGGTTTTTAATGAACTATGTCATTCCTGCGGAGCCTGTGCTTATCTTTGCCCACAGGCTGCCATAAAAGAAAAAGACCACCCTATTGGAGTAATAGAAGAGGCTCATTTGCCAGGCTATGGAACACTGCTAACTGGTAGATTAACGGTTGGAGAAGCCCAGAGCCCACCCCTCATAAAAGCGACTAAGAATAAAAAGACAGAAGCTGGACTTAGGATTATTGATTGTCCTCCCGGAACTACCTGTGCCATGATCGAGGCCATAAGAGATAGTGACTATTGCCTGCTGGTAACTGAGCCCACTCCTTTTGGTCTGCATGATTTGGAACTCTCCCTGGAAGCAGTCGGACTTCTGGATATACCCGGGGGATTAATCATAAACCGCTGGCAGGGAGAAGAGCAAGAACTAGCTGCCCTGTCCAGCAGAACGGGATTTCCTATCCTGGCCCGTATCCCTTTCAGTTCAAAACTGGCCCAATCATATATGCAGGGACGCGATCCGCTGGAAGCTATGCCATCTTTACGCAATATCCTAACTGATATTATCAGTCAGATTAAGGAGGCCCTATCATGAAGGAGATACTAGTTATAAGTGGCAAAGGAGGAACCGGAAAGACCTCTTTAAGTTCTTCCTTTATACATTTTGCGGATAACTGCATCGCCTGTGATTATGATGTAGATGCCTCTAACCTGCCCCTCCTTTTGCAGCCGCAAAAACTAAGCAGCTACGATTTTAGTGCTGGAGAAACGGCCTGGATAGATGAGAAGGTCTGCATCAGCTGTGGCCTCTGTGCAGACCTCTGCCGTTTTGATGCTATTGACTCGCAATACCAGGTTATGTCCTTGCCCTGCGAGGGCTGTGGTTTTTGTGCAGAGGTCTGTCCGGTGCAAGCTATTACTATGCGAGCCAGGCCATCGGGACGCTGGTTTAGTGGATTTTTCAAGCACGGCCAACCGATATTTTTTGCCGAGCTAAGGCCTGGTGAAGAGAACTCCGGCAAGCTAGTGGCTCAGGTTAAGACCATGGCTCGCAAAACGGCTGCAGATGAGCATATTCCCCTTATTATTGCCGATGGTCCGCCGGGGATCGGCTGTGCAGTTATATCTTCCATGGTGGGGGTTGACCTGGTGGTGCTGGTGGCGGAGCCAAGCCTTTCTGGTTTTCATGATTTGCAGCGAGTAAGTCAATTAATACGCCTGCGCAGTATAAAAGGTGCATTGATTATTAATAAATGGGATTTGAATCCAAGTATCTGTAATGAAATAGAAGACTGGGCCCAGAAAAATGAAATACTAGTGCTGGGCAGGGTGCCCTTCAGTACACAGATTGCCGATTCGATTGCTAA
>JAQUUV010000211.1 GCA_028693695.1 Syntrophomonas sp. | reverse complement strand
TCGGGGATTTTCAAGTCCGGTTTTATTTTTTTGCAGAGACGAAGAGTGTTGCAGGGACGTTACTTTAGTGTTGAGGGGACGTTCCTTTTGACACGCTCCTCTGTGTTCAAATATGAGCGTGTCAAAAGGACCGTCCCCTCAACACGAAAGTAACGTCCCCTCAACACGCACAGTATATTTTTACAGGTATTTCGATTTATAGTGCAGCATAAGCTAATAATTGAGTATAATAGTATTATCGTAGCAAGGAAAGGAGTGGTCGTATGAGATTAGATGTCAGAGGAAGAAATATCGAAATTACTGATGCGCTCAAAGATTATACCACCAAAAGGCTTTCCAAATTAGAAAAGTATATCGATGATGGAAGAATTGCCCAGGTAGCCCTCTCTCTTGAAGGTGAGCATCATAAAGTGGAGGTGACCATCCCCTTAAACGGTTTGATTCTTCGTGGAGAAGTAACCGCAGAAGACATGTACAGCGGTATTGACATGGTAGTTGAAAAGCTGGAGAAACAGATAGAGAAGCACAAGACCAAACTTTATAAGAGCCATCGCGGTGTCGGGCTTAAACAGGCGGTAGCCGATGAGATTAAACGGCAGTTGGATTACAAGGATACCACCGAAAAGTTTAAAGTCGTTCGAACCAAGCGCTTTGCACTGAAGCCAATGGACGAAGAAGAAGCCATTATGCAGATGAGTTTACTGGGTCATACTTTTTTCGTGTTTTTCAATTCGGAAACCGATGAGGTAAATGTCGTATACAAGAGGAAAGATGGCAACTTTGGCTTAATTGAGCCTGATTTTGATTAGGATTCCCTCAGTTGCTGTAAACCTACTAAACATGATATTATATAGATGTTTTAGTTTGATTATTAGGAACCTTATGGTTCCTCTTTTTTTGGAAAGAGGTAAGAAATGGCACTTAAAGATTTTGTTAAGAGGTTAATGGATGATAATGAAAAAGAGGTCAAGAAATTAAGGCGGATAGCTGAGCGGATTAATGCCTTGGAAGAGGATTGTCGGAAACTGGCGGATGAAGATTTCCCTAGAAAAACTGACGAATTTAGGGAAAGGCTAAAGAATGATGAAGGATTAGACGATATATTAGCTGAAGCCTTTGCTCTGGTTAGGGAGGCTTCACGCCGGACGCTGGGTATGAGGCCGTTTGATGTGCAACTAATAGGTGGTATGGTTCTGCATAAGGGTAGAATTTCAGAGATGAAAACCGGGGAAGGAAAAACCCTGGTGGCTACCCTGCCTGCCTATTTGAATGCCTTGGAAGGCAAAGGTGTACATATTGTTACTGTAAATGATTACTTGGCCAGCCGCGATGCGAACTGGATGAGACCGGTTTATGAGTTCCTGGGTTTGTCGGTAGGGCTTATTGTTCACGACTTAAGCTACGCGGAACGGAGAGCTGCTTACGCTTGTGATGTGGCCTACGCAACCAATAACGAACTGGGATTTGATTACCTGCGTGATAATATGGTGGTGGCAGCGGATAACATGGTACAACGTCCTCTCCATTATGCCATTATCGATGAGGTGGACTCCATCCTGATCGATGAAGCGAGGACCCCTTTGATTATTTCTGGTGAAGGTGATAAACCCACCGATTTATATTATAGAATCGCTAAATTTATTCCTCGTTTGATTAACGAAGAGGATTATAAGGTAGATGAGAAGGCCAATTTGGTTACCTTAACCGAAGAGGGCGTAAAAAAGGTAGAGAAGCATTTTGCTATTGATAATCTAGCTGAGGATATGCAAATTGCTCATCATGTAAACCAGGGGCTCAGAGCTCACACCCTGATGAGGATAGATAAGGATTATGTCATCAAGGATGACCAGATAATTATCGTTGATGAGTTTACCGGTCGTTTGATGTTTGGTCGGCGCTATAGTGACGGACTGCACCAGGCCATTGAAGCCAAAGAAGGGGTTAAGATAGAGAAGGAGTCTCAGACTCTGGCTACCATAACCTTCCAGAATTATTTTCGCATGTACAAGAAGCTAGCCGGTATGACTGGAACAGCTAAGACTGAAGAAGATGAATTCAGAAATATCTACGGTATGGACGTGGTAGTTATTCCCACCAACCTGCCCATGGTACGTGATGATAACTCCGATTGGGTGTATCGCAGCGAACAGGGCAAGTTTTTAGCCGTGGTTGAAGACATTATTGAGAAATCTAAACAAACGCAACCGGTTCTGGTGGGAACCATTAGTATTGAAAAATCCGAAGTGTTAAGCGCTATGTTATCCAAAAGGGGTATCAAGCACCAGGTATTGAATGCCAAACACCATGAAAAGGAAGCGCAGATAATTTCCCAGGCTGGTCAGCCTGGAACTGTTACGATAGCGACTAACATGGCCGGCAGAGGAACTGACATAGTGCTGGGGGAAGGGGTACAAGCTCTGGGTGGTCTTTATGTACTGGGGACTGAAAGGCATGAATCCCGTCGTATTGATAATCAGCTCCGGGGACGTTCAGGCCGGCAGGGTGATCCTGGAGAATCTCGCTTTTATGTGTCCCTGGAAGATGATTTAATGCGTCTATTTGGCTCGTCAAACATAGAAGGAATAATGGATCGCCTGGGGATGGATGATAGCATCCCTATTGAAAATAAATTGATTAGCAAGGCGATTGAAAATGCTCAGAAGAAGGTAGAGGCTCGTAATTTCGGCATTCGCAAAAATGTTCTGGAATATGACGATGTAATTAATAAGCAGCGGGTTGTTATTTATGGCGAACGCAAGAAGGTTCTTTACGGGGAAGATTTAAAAGAGACTATTGCTGCTATGATCGATGATGTAATAGAGCAGGTGGTTGATAACTTTGCCGGTGAATTCAAATATACTGATGAATGGGATCTGGATGGCCTAATAAACTATCTGGAGCAGAATGTTTTACCTGACCCTGATTTCGAGCGGGAGAATATTCTGGGTATGACCAAAGCAGAAGTTAAGGAATTGGTGGGGGAAAAGACCCATGCTCTGTACGAGAACCGGGAAGAGGAACTCGGCCACGAGACTATGCGGGAAATTGAGAAGGCCATCATGCTCCGAATTATTGATAATAAGTGGATGGATCATATTGATGCCATGGATCAGCTTCGGAATGGAATTAACCTGCGGGCATACGCTCAGCGGGATCCACTGATCGAATACAAATTCGAAGCCTTTGAAGCCTTTCAGGCCATGATATTTAGCATCAAAGAAGATGTAGTGAGATATGTACTTAGGGTAAAGGTCATAGAAAGGCCAGAGGAGAGAAAAATGGTCATGAACCAGGGTGAAGATGTGGAAAAGAAGCCGGTTCGCGTGGGGGAGAAAGTAGGCAGAAATGACATCTGCCCCTGTGGGAGTGGTAAGAAATATAAAAAATGTTGTGGGAGAGGGGTTAGTTAATGGATCTAGCTACTCTGATTGGCTTATTTTTTGCACTAGGTATGATGATACTGGCCTTCATAGAAGAAGGCGGCAGTATGGGAATGCTCATGGTTGGTACCGCGGCTATGATCGTTTTCGGTGGAACTTTTGGAGCAACGATAGTAAGTTTTTCCTTTGAGGAACTTAAAAAAGTTCCCTATTTCTTAAAGATTGTTTTTACTGATAAACGGGTGGATTATGCCAGCGTTCTGGACTCATTGGTTGACACTGCGGATAAGGCTCGTCGGGAAGGCTTACTAAGCTTGGAAAGCCAGCTGGCTACCATCGATAATAAATTCCTGGCCCGAGGCCTGCAAATGGTTATTGATGGGACTGATCCGGAATTAACCAGGAGTATGTTGGAAATGGAAATGGAAGCTTTCGAAAATGGGGAAAAAGTCGGCACTGATATATTTATGACGGCAGGTGGATTTGGTCCTACCATGGGTATTATTGGAACAGTTATGGGTATGGTTAATGTTTTAAGTAATCTGTCTAATCCCGAAGAATTAGGGGCATCTATTGCGGTAGCCTTTCTGGCCACTCTTTATGGTATAGCCTCGGCTAACATACT
>JAQUUV010000210.1 GCA_028693695.1 Syntrophomonas sp. | reverse complement strand
TCGATAATAACGGCGGTTGGCCTAGAATTATTCCTGATTCCGAACCAACTAATTGATGGTGGTATTATAGGTATATCAATATTATCAAGCTACTTAACGAATTATCCGTTGGCTTATTATATTATAGGCCTAAATGTTCCGTTTTTAATATTGGGATATTTTCAGATCGGTAAAACCTTCACTTTATCTACTCTATATGCCGTCTGTTTACTATCTTATTTTACGACCCAATTACATCCTGTCCCGGCCTTCACCCAAGATTTACTGCTAGTTGCAGTATTTGGAGGCATTATCATAGGTACAGGTGTCGGTCTCATTCTTCGCTATGGGGGGTCGTTAGATGGAACGGAGATTGTTGCTTTAATTATAGGACCAAAGTTTGGCACTTCAGTTGGCGAAGTAGTTATGGTTTTTAATATTTTTATTCTTGGAGTTGCTGGTTTTGTATTTGGCTGGGAAAATGCTATGTATTCTATGATCGCTTACTTTGTAGCTTATAAAGCTATTGATTTAGTCTTGGGTGGGTTGGATGAATCTAAATCTGTAATGATTATGTCCGAAAAATCTGCAGAAATCTCTGAAGCTATTCTTCATCGACTTGGAAGGGGAGTTACTCATTTTTATGCCAAGGGAGGGTATACCGAAGAAGATAAAGAAGTGCTTTATTGTGTAGTTACGAGGCTAGAGGTATCAAAATTAAAAAGTATTGTTTTTGATTCGGATCCAGATGCTTTTATGACAATAGAGGTAGTACAGGATGTCCATGGGGGAAGGTTTAAAAAGAAAGCTATTCATGATTATACAGTTGCGCGGGAATAGAAATAGCCTTACTATTATCGGGCTAATACGGGGGTAACAAGAATGGATATAGAAGACTCAATATGGTACAATTGGTATTAATGGCAGATTCCGAGACCAAGGAGGTATATTAAATGAAATTTCGCCGTATTCTTTTTGGAATTTTATTAGGATTCACTATTTTTTCCTTGTTTAATTTGTTTATTGATGTTCCATTTTCAAATATGTTTTCCTCTTTAGCTATTATAGGTGGAGTTGTTTTAATCTTAGTATTATTTGTTGATATCCACCAAACTGAAGCTGAAATAATCCCTGGTCCGGGAATGAGTATAATTATATATTGGGTAATGAGTTATTTTAGCATAACGGCAGGTTTTTCTAGCGTTTATTTAGAATTGGTTCGACAAAACCCCAATAATTTTGTGGGAATAATGGACGGGATTTCCGCGATCTATTTCTCAATTGGCACTTTCGCAACTGTAGGCTTGGGAGATATTTACCCAATATCTTCAGCAGCAAAATTTTTGGTCATGAGCGAAATTTTTGTTGCGGTTATTGTGTTACCAATAACAATAGGCACATCTGTTGCTTGGATTATTAACCATAAAGTCAAACAACAAGCTAAACAATCTGTACATGAGTTAGATAAAAGTAAGCAAAACCATTTATTAAGAATAAAGTAGTGCATAGTTTAAACAGGATACGTCATAGTGTGTCGTACACAGCTTTAATACAGTGTTCCTAAGCTCTTCCTATAGAATATTTCATCATGCCCGATTGATACCAAGTCTTTGATGATCCCAACTCTATTAAAGCCATTACGTTCGTAGAAGCGCTGGGCGCTAATATTGTCAACCGAGCATATGAGAAACAAATTGGGTATATTCTCGGCCGCAATTCCACTGACATAGTCAATTAACTGAGCCCCAATTCCATTACCTCTCAAGACCTGGTCTACAGCTATCATCCTTATGTATGCACCGATGTTTCCCACCCCATCTATTCGAATAGTTACGAATCCTACTAGCTTTTCGTTTATTTCAGCAACGTAAATGCTGTCTTCCATTTGTTCAAACAGCTTCATTGCCTCAGCAAAATCGATACCATAACAGGTCCAGGCTTGGGAAGATGATATGATTGTAGCCAGTTCTAAAAAGTCTTCATGGGTTCCTAACCGCATCGCTATTTGTTCCATTATATTTCTGGTCCCTCCTTAATCATATTTTAGGAAGAATTTGACAAAGGCAGAGCAAATTCCTGCTCATGTTTTTAAAACCTGTACTTTATGGGATAATGCAAATAGAGTACCAATGATTAAAAATAGATTGAAAGGATAAACATGAACTTTCTACCGATAAATAATTCTGATCTCGAAGAAAGAGGCTGGGAAGAGCTGGATATTATTATTGTCAGCGGAGATGCTTATGTTGACCATCCTGCCTGGGCCGCTGCGATTCTGGGACGATTCATGGAACATAATGGTTACCGGGTGGGTATTATTGCCCAGCCTGATTGGAGAAATCTGGATGACATTAGGCGACTGGGGCAGCCACGCCTGTTTTTTGCAATTTCTGGCGGCAACATGGACAGTATGGTCAATCATTACACTGCTGACAAGAAAAAACGTCGTGAGGACATGTATTCTCCCGGTGGTAAAACTGGCCTGCGGCCTGATCGCCCTACCATCGTATACAGCAACCTGGTACGGCAGGCTTATCCGGGTGTGCCTATCGTTATAGGTGGAGTAGAAGCCAGTTTGCGCCGCTTAGCCCACTATGATTATTGGAGTGATAAGGTGCGCCGCTCCATTTTGGTGGATTGCAAGGCCGATCTACTGGTTTATGGTATGGGAGAATATAATCTCCTGGAAATAGCTCGTAGCTTGAAAGGCGGGAAGGATATTGCGTATCTGCGCAAATTGCGTGGAACCTGCTATCTGTCCAAAAACATGCCTGAGCACGCTATCGAGTTACCATCATTTGATGAGATAGCCGATGATATCAGGGCCTTTGCCCGGGGCACTAAGATGATCCAGGAGGAGATGAATCCCTTTTCCGCACGAACGCTGGCTCAGAAGCAGGGAGATCGCTGGCTTATACAAAACCCACCCCCCTTGCCCCTGTCTACGGAGCAATTGGACGGGATTTATGAATTATCATTTGCGCGCCGCTATCATCCTAGTTATGAAGCATTAGGAGGAGTGCCGGGTTTGAACCCGGTGCAGTTTTCCATCGTAACCCACCGGGGATGCTTTGGGGGATGTGCCTTTTGTTCTCTGGGACAGCATCAGGGGAAATTTATTCAGAATCGCAGCTCGCTTTCCATAGTTAATGAAGCCCGTAATCTAACGGTTCACCCTGATTTTAAAGGCACTATTCCTGATGTAGGCGCACCTTCAGCCAATATGTACGGATTAAAAGGCCTCGATGAGGAGCTCTGCCATGACTGTACACGCAGCAGTTGCCTTTTTCCGGGTGTATGTAAAAATCTTAATACTGACCACAGTCCTTCGGTGGAGCTCTGGCAGCGTTTGCGTAAAATCAAGGAAATCAAACACTTTTTTGTGTCTTCGGGAGTTCGCTATGATCTGGTCTTAAAGGACACATCTCGCAGATATTTGCGGGATTTATGCAGCTACCACGTGAGCGGCCAGTTGAAAATAGCTCCCGAACACATAGCAGAACGAGTTACCCGTACCATGCATAAACCAGGTAAATCAGAGTATACAAGGTTTATAGAGGCATTTAAAAAGGTCAACCTGGAATTGGGTAAGGATCAATATATCGTACCTTATTTTATCTCCGCTCATCCGGGTTGCGATTTACAGGATACGCTTGAATTGGCAGAGTTTGTACGGGATCATTTACAGTACTACCCGGAGCAGGTTCAGAACTTTACGCCCACGCCCATGACAGTTTCCACTTGTATGTACCATACGGGGCTCAACCCTCAGAATGGTAAGGCGGTCTATGTGCCCCGCCAGGACAAGGAACGCAGATGGCAGCGAGCCTTACTGCAATATCGCAATCGAGACAATGAGAACTTGGTGCGTGAAGCATTGCAGGCCTGTGATCGCCAAGATCTGATTGGTTCCACTGCCCGTTCCTTGGTAAGAGGGAAGGGAGTGCCTACCATTAAGGGGGCACCTGCACCGGCTATAAGTGAAAAGAAAAAACGGTCAGCGCTTAGCAAGGTGAAAAAGAAGAAATAGAACTAT
>JAQUUV010000209.1 GCA_028693695.1 Syntrophomonas sp. | reverse complement strand
ATCGGTGATGCCGACACGTCCTTTGGTACCTTCAACACTGATCCACTCGTGTTCTTGCGTATAAAGTAATTTTTCCGGTATATTCACAATAATCCCTCCGTTACATTTTTAACTACTATATTAAATGTCTTTATATGACCTAAAAATTCGAATCGTTATTTGGAGTTAGGGACTTTCAAGAAATAAACTAGTCATTTACTCCGGTCTTTTTAGCGCTACACTTCGTTATCAAAACGCGCACCCTCCGGGCACCACCGGTGTTCGCTATCGCTCACCAATAATGTCGCTAATACCTCCAGTATTACCACGCTTTGCAACATTATTGGCGACCGCTAGGGAGCACCAGTAGTGCCCGGAGGGTGACGCCTTGTCTAGCGCGAAAAATCCTCGGAGTATTATGCCTCATTTATTCCTTGATAGTCCCTTAGTCTTTTTCTGGTAGAATATGCCCTTTCCTACCACTGCTGAGATTGCTTTGTCGCGAATTATTATATCTATCTCAGTACCCGGTTCGGTATGCTCAATATTGATTAATGCCAGGCCGATAGGCTTTTTGAAGGTGGGAGAATGCAAACCGGTGGTTACATGGCCAATGGCAACCCCGTCTTTTTGAACCGCATAATGCGAACGAGGAATTCCTTTGCCCAGCATCGAAAATTCCACCAGTTTTCTTTGCAGGCCAGCTTCCTTTTGTTTTACCAGAGCAGATTTACCGATAAAATCATCAGTATTAAGCTTTACGAAAAAACCTAGTCCTGCTTCCAGAGGGGTAATATCCTGGTCAATTTCCTGCCCGTATAAAGGCAGCTTAGCTTCAAACCGGAGGCTATCCCTGGCGCCTAATCCCACCGGGCTTACCAGATCTTCGCCTGCCTGCAGTATTTCTTCCCAGATAAATACCGCATCGGCTGGCTTAACATATATTTCAAATCCATCTTCCCCGGTATAACCGGTCCGGGATACAATACATTCCACCCCGGCTATTTTCACGGAGGGGTTGAACCAGAAGAATTTAATGCTATCGAGGTCGGTGTCGCTAATTTTCTGCAAGATTTCTTGAGCTTTAGGCCCCTGCAGGGCTAGCTGGGCATATTCACTGGAAACATTATCGGCACTTAAGCCCTCCAAGAGGTTTTGCTTCATCCATGCAAAATCCTTGTCCACGTTACCAGCATTAATCACCAGGAGATATTTATGGCGATTATACCGGTACACCAGCAGGTCGTCTACAACTCCACCGGTTGGATAGCACATAGGGCTGTAGAGAACCTGGCCATCCTGCATAGTCTTTACATCATTGCAAACCAGGTTTTGTACATAATCTTCGGCCTTTTCACCGTTTATAAAAACCTCGCCCATATGCGATACATCAAAAAGCCCTGCCTTTTCACGTACCATATTATGCTCTTTGATGATACCCATACCTTCATATTGTACAGGTAATTCCCAGCCCCCGAAGTCTATTATTTTACCGTTATACTTTAGGTGCATCGGAAATAATGGTGTTTGCTTTAACGACATCGTATACCTCCTTAAATAGGTTAATTCTTCTCCCCAAGATATTTGTTGCGGCATTTCTTCTTAATTCGCATAGTTTAGATATTGCCTAATAATTACCTAACAATACGCGCTTTATAAGGGTATATAAAAAACCCCGTTTTTGGCAAATTAGTGAGTGGCGCAACCCATAACGCAGAGGAGGTAGGAACACTTATGAACATTCGACAAGAATTTGTCTTTTCCTTTAAAAAAAGGTAATTGGCAGTAGGAGTTTATTTATATTAGAAAATAAACGTATACTGCTAAATACCAGCAGTATTAACATAATATTAAAAATGAAAATTTTTTTGCAAACATAAGAAAGATTGTGCAAAGACTTGTCCATTCGTCAGGTGCATTATCGTTTAAAAAGACATATAATAAAAGTCGATATTGCAAAAAAAATCGGGTAACACACAACTATTATAATAATTAAAATTTGCTATGAGGTGTAATAATGAAATTATGGAGCGGCAGGTTTACCAAGGAAACAGACAAACTTACCGAGGATTTTAATGCCTCTATTGCCATTGATAGCCGGATGTTCCGGCAGGATATTCAGGGAAGTATCGCTCATGCTTCCATGCTGGCCCGACAGGGCATCATCACTCCCGCCGAACGTGATCTTATCGTATCCGGGTTGGAAGAAATTAAGGTGGAATTGGAAGCTGGCCAGCTGGAATTTACCGTGGAAGCGGAAGATGTACATATGAACATCGAAACCTTACTAACCTTGAAAATAGGCGGATTAGGCAAAAAGCTGCATACCGCCCGCAGCCGTAACGACCAGGTAGCATTGGATGTGCGTCTCTATCTGCGTGACGAAATTACTGAGATACGTGGGCTGCTACTGACGTTGGAAGAGGCTCTTCTGAAGCTGGCGCACGAACACTTGGAAACCATTATGCCTGGTTATACCCACATGCAAAAGGCTCAGCCCATTACCCTGGCCCACCATCTGATGGCCTATTTTGAGATGTTTCGTCGGGATGTAGGCCGCCTGGATGATTGCCAGAAAAGGTTGCTATCTATGCCGCTAGGATCTGGTGCGCTGGCAGCTACCGGTTTTCCACTCGATCGAGAATTTGTCCGGGAACAACTTGATTTTAATGAGATTACCCGCAACAGCCTGGATGGAGTTAGTGATCGTGATTTTGCCATAGAGTTTTGCAGCTTTGCAAGTCTAATGATGATGCATTTATCGCGTTTTTCTGAGGAATTGATATTGTGGTCAACCGCGGAATTTTCCTTTCTTGATTTTGATGATGGATTTTCAACCGGTTCCAGTATTATGCCGCAGAAGAAGAACCCGGATATTGCTGAGCTGGTTAGGGGCAAAACCGGAAGAGTATATGGGGATTTGCTCACCCTCTTAACCCTGATGAAATCACTTCCTCTGGCATATAACAAGGATATGCAGGAGGATAAGGAGGCTCTATTTGATGCGGTGGATACGGTGAAAAAATGTTTGCTGGTATTTACCCCCATGCTTTTGACCAGCAAGTTCAATAAAAACCAGATGTCTGAATCAGCCCGGGGCAGCTTCACCAATGCTACCGATCTGGCCGATTATTTGGTACTGAAAGGACTTCCCTTCCGCGATGCGCATGAGGTGGTAGGGAAGACGGTACTTTATTGTATAGACAATCAGCAGGCCTTGGAGGAGATGAGTTTAGAACAGTTGCAGCAGTTCTCAAATTTGATTGAAGATGATGTTTACAAATGCTTGGATATTCGTGAATGTGTTGCAAGGCGTAAGATACCAGGCGGACCGGCTCCAGAAGCAGTTCGAAAGGCTCTGGAAGAAGCGGGCGAGTGGATGGAGGGGATGACAGATGGAACATACAAGTAAATTCAATATAATAGATGGAGTGCCAGATTTAGAGCAAATAGAGGAATGGGCTGAGGATTATTATAATGGCGTGCTCAGTATGATGAAACCACTTTGGGGCTTTATCGATATTAACGACGTACTTAAGAGCATGGCTGGGATTTCTTTTGATAAATTGGTGACTGAGGAGTTGGTTGGGGAAAGCGCAGCGGTTATTAAGCTGGCAATTGATCAAGTTAACCAAATAGCAGCAAGAGAAATTGAATATATTAAAGCTTATATGGTGTAATAAAAGTAAGCGTTATCATATGCCAGCGCCAGCAAATAAATAGGGGGTGTCGTCAGTGGAAAAGTGCAACATATGCAGTCGTGAGTATCCTGAGACCACTCTCAAAAAGATGGTGCAGATCATGGATAGAAAAGCCTATCTGAGCCTTATCTGCCCATCCTGCCAATCCATCATAGTGCATAATCCCAATTACTATTATCTGGTTGAACCCAAGAAGGACTAGTGTCGAAACTTGTGTGCTAAGGGCGTAGACGATATTGACTGCACATCATTATACTGATATCATCTAAAGGGTATTTTGTCAGTAAAACATATGCCGATGTGGCTCAGGGGTAGAGCAGCTGATTCGTAATCAGCAGGTCGGCGGTTCGAATCCGCCCATCGGCTCCA
>JAQUUV010000208.1 GCA_028693695.1 Syntrophomonas sp. | reverse complement strand
AAAACCCCGTTCAATCAACGTACCTTTGTACGCGTCAATCACGGGCTTTTCTCATGCCTTGATCTTCACTCCTGTCATCCGCCTAACATTAATGATGCAATACCAAAAATCTTCTAAGGCGTAATAGGATGCAATTGTTCAGTAAAAAAGCCATAGGTAAATAAAATTTTGTTAAAACATGTTTTGTATAGATAGACGTAAATGGAAAAGAATAAATTTAATGTTTATAAAACACAAAACGAAAGCATCTAATTTATTACAAGAATCAACAAAAACAAACACAACGCTATTATGTAAATATACTAGACTATGATAAAATTGGAGTCAAGAAGTTTAGGAGGTAATTCCAGTGCAAGAAGAAAATTCACTAACCCCTGTGGAAGTGGCTGGTATATTAAAAATTGCCAAGAATACAGTTTATGAGCTGATTAAACGCGGCGAACTCCCTGCCTACCGGATTGGCAGGAAACTTCGGGTTGACCCGAAAGATGTAGATATTTTTCGGAAGCAGGGCAAGAATTTTGAGTTTTTTCAGAAAGATAATCCGGTTCAAGTCATGGAACTTAGGCCACCAGTCCCGACGTTTGCAGACAAGGAATCGGATTTTCATGCACCGGGTCTGATCATCTGCGGACAGGATATAATTCTTGATATTCTAGCCCGTCACCTGGAATCAAGTATTAATAAGCTACAGACTTTTCGCTATAATGTAGGGAGTTTTACTGGCCTGTCGACACTTTATCAAGGTAAGGCCGATATGGTAGGCATCCACCTCTGGGATGGTGATACAGGAGAGTACAACATATCCTATGTGCGCCACCTGCTGCCAAGTATTCCAACCGTAATTATTCATTTGGCTATTCGCATGCAAGGGTTCTATGTATTACGGGGGAATCCAAAAAATATTCAGGAGTGGCAAGATTTGATCCGACCTGGAATACGTTTTATAAATCGGGAAAAAGGCTGTGGTACCAGGGTTTTACTGGATGAACAACTACGCCGCTTAAAGCTAAGTAGTCAGGCCATTAATGGTTATAAGCGGGAAGAGCATTCCCATTTAGCCGTAGCCAGTGCGGTTGTTAGAGGAGAAGCTGATGTGGCTCTGGGCAATGAAAAGGCATCGCTGCAAGTGCGCGGGGTTGATTTTATTCCCTTGCAAAAGGAAAGGTATGAACTGGTGATAAAGAAGGAGAGTATGGAGAAACCTCAGTTTCAAGCTGTTATGGAAATCCTCCAGTCCAGGGAATTTAAAGCGGAACTGCAGGGATTAGGGGATTACGATTTAACTGAAACCGGCAGAATTATTGCCGAACTATAATGGTTAAAGCGCCAACTGCGGGACTTGCTTTACCCTCATAAAGGATCTGCCCTGCGCTTGGCCGGGTCGTGCGTCTAATGCCAGCTTGTTAGCTTATTCCATTACTTCAACCGATGCTTCTGGGTTGAAGGGATTGGTGCGGATTGCCAGGGAGAAGAGATAAGGATAACTTTTGTGTAGATGTTGCATATAATCCAACCATTGAACGATTAATATTACATAGACCCTCTTAATATCACCTCGCAGGTGGGCATAATCACTGGCGGGTAATTTGCTTAGGTCTGCCCTACCGTCTAGTTCCTCGGTGAGGTGGAAAACTGCTCGAAGAAGATTAGAGAAGGATTCATGTTCTAATAGGTTGGGATTCTCCATCATACGCAGGAGGTGACTCCTTTTCGAGGTTAGAAATAATTTTAAATCCACTAGGTGAGTGGTATCCGTTTTAACATTCAGTTTAATCTCCAGAACTTGCTTCCTTACTCGGTCAAAATCCGTGCTTTTCCAGGATGAATTCATTTTTAACTCTTGCCCGAACTGCTCAGATACATGGTCAAATGTCGCAAAAACCCGGAGTAGATCAGTTCCCACGTCACTAAAAAAGGCACCAATAACCATATTTAGTTTCTGCATGCGGACATTTTTGTCCCTTTTGCCCATCAACTGGTTTAAAACCACCGTTACCAGTAATGTAGAAAGGGGTAGGAACCCGAGTTGAGCCACTAAGTATTTGAAAATAAAATAGGAATCGTGAAAAATAGAAAAATGGATATAGTAAATAATGATTGATGAAAGTAAAAAACATAAACCTAAAGCAGCTAACCAGTTTATGCGCTTCATAAATGCAATCAGTTCCTCTCGTAAGATGTTCTGCATGGTTTTAATATACCACAGGTAGCATATAATGACTTTCCGGCATCGCGGTTTGCATCCGGATGTGGGGTTCTTTATTGTAAATGATTATTACAAGTGAAAAAGCAATCTTCAAAAATTAATAAAGAAATGAATACCTCTTAACTATCGACACCTATTATTGCCATTGTACAACGCGAGATACAAACCAGTTTCTCAGCTTGATCAAAGATGCGTATGTCCCATACCAATGTTGTGCGTCCCACGTGAACCGGAATTCCTACTGCCTTTACAATCCCTTCACTTACGCTGCGGATATGATTGGCATTTATCTCTAGTCCCACGGCTCTTTGCAGTTTGCGATCGATAAAGAGATAACTACCTGCTGAAGCTACAGTCTCAGCTATCACAACGGAAACTCCTCCGTGCATAATTCCAAAGGGTTGGAAGGTTTTCGCAGTAATGGGCATGGTCGCAACTACTCGCTCCTGAGTAAATTCTACTATCTCAATCCCCAGTGTTCCCATAACGGTCTGGCTTATATCAAAACCTGAAATATCGGGCATATCCAATCCCCCTGTTTTTTGGTTATTATAGCATATTGAGTAAGGCCAGGTTTGCCTTATTGCTTATGTCTTAGCAAAAAATAGTAGCCTGCCGATTGACTGGTCGACAGGCTATGGAATTGAATCTGGGGCGTCAGTTAAATTCATAGATTAATATTTCAGGTATTTTTTATAGATCCTCCACAAGGGTGCTTGGTGGATAAAGTTTAATCTCCACTGTAGGAATAAACCCGGTTTCTTCCTTGATTACCGCTACCAATTGGTCGTAGGCCGTTTTAATTTTGCTCATATCGCCACCCCTTTCTCGAATCCCACTACAAGTTAGACTCCTAGTTTTAGCATTGATATTTTTAGCAGAAAAAATACTACAAATCAAAAAAATACTTAGGTGCGAGGAATTTTGACACAAGCTGATGATTAGAGATATAAACCCGGTTATTTACTTAATATAATGTACCATTCATCAGGGCTATCATTTACAAGCTTCACTTCAAAGCCTTGTGAACTTGCATATTTGCTAACATTTTCCCTGGCGACATTACCTGTACCTGTAACTTGCAACTCCTGGCATCCTTTTTCCAACGCCTTTTTGGTCTTGATTACAGGGATAGGGCAACTTAGTCCTTTTACATCTAAAGTATCCATATTAAGCATCAACCTCCCTATAAGCCCAGCCAATAATGCTAACAATTACAATTCCTGATATCAAAGCGATTTGAGATATTGACGTTGTCCCTTTGGTGGTGGCAGCGAGCATGAAATTATGGGCTATGGCTGCACCTGCAATCATGCCTACAACCGTTGCAGCTGCATCCATGTCACCTTCACTGCCAAGAATGATTTGCCTGAGGGGACATCCACCCAGCAGGACGCCGCATTGACCAACTAGGAAAAGGCCCAAAAAATTAAATATATGGTTAGTATGGGCAATAGGTTGGTTGGCAAAACCCAGGTTGAATTTGCCCAGGTACATGTTCAACGCTACTACAGTTATCAAAATCGCCGCGTAAGCGATTAACATACCTTTATTACCGATTAGAAAGAAATCTCTAAAGCCGCCAGTCAAGCACAGACGAGCTTTTTGCGATAATACACCGACTAAGAGCCCGGCTCCAAGGGCGATCCAGAGGGGAGCATGCTGACTACCCGGACCGGTAGTGCTGAAAAATAGAGGGCCGCCACCTGCTGGATTGAAACTAAACCCGGCGACTAATAGAACGAGTAACCCAACGGCTCCCAGGATGAAAACGTAGCCTCCTGCCTGGGTGGTTTTTTCCGTCCGGGCAGCTCCTAGATTGAAGCCACGTTTCAAGAAGAAGATACCCCACA
>JAQUUV010000207.1 GCA_028693695.1 Syntrophomonas sp. | reverse complement strand
GTTCGGCATTTAGCCCTCTATTCAAAGGAGGGGTTATACATTGATTAAGACGTATTTCTATAATCATGAGGAAGACCAGATGTATCATGATATAGATTTATCTGCAACTGATGAATTGTTATCTTCCCCCAGCAATCTCCTGTGGATTGATCTATATGACTGCTCCGAGAGTGAGCTGCATTATATCGGTAATATTTTTGATTTTCATCCCTTGGCCTTGGAAGACTGCTTGCAGGAAAGCCCGCGCGCCAAGATAGATAAATACGATGACTATCACTTCTTCGTCTTTCATTCCCTGCGCTATTTCGAGGAAGCTGAGGAAGAAGATGAAATATCCAGCATTGAACTGGATGTTTTTCTAGGCGCGAATTATATCGTTACCATTCATCCCATCGCTCTTTCGGCAGTAGGCAAGGTAGCTCGCATAAGTTTAAAGGATACCGAAATGATGGATCGTGGCCCCGAGTATTTGTTATATAAAATCGTGGACAACATCGTGGATGATTCTTTTCCCATTATTGAAAGGTTGGGGGAGAGGATTGACGACCTGGAAGACGATTTGTTTTCAAGCAACGATAAACACATTACCGAAGAGATTTTGACTCTGAAAAGAACCATAATTCTTTTGAGAAAGGTTTTGATTCCCCAGAGACAAATTTTCGCAAATATTAGGGGGCGTTACTCTTTTTTCGTAAACGAAGACAATGTTCCCTATTATCTAGATCTGGCTGATAACCTGAACAGCATCCTTGATACCGTGAATACCTATCGAGATCTGGTAAACAGCTCGATGGACACCTATTACTCCATTCTTTCTGGTCGTACCAGTGAAATTATAACCATACTCACGATTATCAGCATCATCATGATGCCCCTAACAGTTATCACCGGTTTTTTTGGTATGAATGTCGATTTTCCGGGGCGCGAAGATCCTTCTATGATGTGGTTTATCCTGATAGGGATGTTTTGCTTATCACTCAGCATGCTAGGCTTTTTCCGATATAGAAAGTGGGTATAGAAATACAAAGGGCTTGTCGCGAAATAACCGTATCAATCATGTCGTATAGATACCACATTTATTCGGTAACAAACCTAAATCCCCGGTCAAAATATCATCTTGACCGGGGATTATATTTCTGTTAAAGATGGCGAATCTTGAACATGCATTCCCGCAGGGATTTCAAAAAGCTTTACGAATACTTAATACATATATTACGCATCAAATTAGCCACGTCTTCCACATGGTCCATGGCCATTTCAATTTGTTCGTATACTTCTCTCCATTTTATAATCGCAACAGCGCTCTTTTCATTTTCAAACAGATCAGCCAGCGCATTGCGGTAAAATGTATCCTGCCTACGTTCTAGTTGCCGCATTTGTTCACAGCATTCAAGTATAGCCTTCTTGTTTTGTTCAACCTTATCAAGGAGGTTAAAGGCTTTCTCCTGCAATAATAAGGCTTCAGTCAAAACAGTTACCATTTCCTTTACGATACTATTCGGTTCCCCGGCTTTATAAAGTATCATTCGATCAATGATGCCAGTAATAAAGTCCAGGGTAGTTGATAGGGTCTGAACCAATCGTAAGGCGTCTTCTCTATCGAAGGGAAGAATAAAACTGGTATTGAGCTTGCGCACCAGAGCTTGGGTGATACGATCCCCTTCATGCTCCATAGCAGTTAACCGAGCCATTTTCTTATCCAGTTCGTGGTAATCATTAACCACATCATTAAGAATCTCTCCTGCCGTAACCACCATACTAGCACTATCCGCAAAAAGCAAAAACAAGTTTTCATCTTTTCTGCCAAACAAACCCATACCATAACCCCCTAAGATAAATTAATCATAACAAAAGAGCTTTTGCACCCTTTCTTTAATGAAGCAAACGAATTTTCTAAAGCGCTCTCAGGTAATCCGGTCGTAAATAGCTGCGATCATTTTTCTTAATAATATCATTTATTAAATTTAGCATTTTCTGCTTATCTTCCGGTAAGCGACCCTTGATGGGCAGATAATTTGAAGCATGATTACTTCGGAACTCAGTGCCCTTTAACTCTAAACCCTGGATAATGATGCGCAGTTCGTCTAAGACCTCAAAGGGACCAGGCAGCTCAAATTCTCCCCTTTCCATGCGTCGATACAGCTCCGTCCGGGGTTCCAACATCAAAGTCAGGGCTCCGATATAATCTGGGTTTATGGCGTTAAGTATCTTAGATGTATTAACAGCATGATCTACCGCCCCAGGTGTTCTTCCCGCTAATCCCAAAAGGACTGTAACTGATAATAGTATCCCCGCACTTCTAATCTTCAGCCCAGCTTCAACCATATCCTCATAATTAACACCTTTTCTAATATCGATTAATAACTGAGGATCACCAGTTTCTACCCCGAGATATGCAATAGTAAGTCCAGCATCCTTTAAAGCGGTAAGCTCGCTTATCTCTTTGGCCAGAATGGTGTCGGGACTAGCATAGATGCCAACGTGGTTCAAGCTGGGAAAGCTCTGGTATAGATCAGATATAATATCCAGCAAATCGCTTGTATTCATAGCCAGTGCATCTCCATCAGCTAAAAATACTTTGTTCAAATCGCCATAATAATCACGAGCCATCTTAATATCTGCTTTTATGTCTTCAAGGCTTCTAACATGATATTTTTTATCTTTGTACATGGAGCAAAAAGTACATCTATTATGTGAACAGCCAACTGTACACTGCAGTATATAGCTTCTTCCTTCGCTGGGCGGTCTGAAGACATTGCCTTCATATCTCATCGTAAAACCTCCTGAATTCTATATAGTTGGTGCCACTGTGGGAAGTAATTATTGTAACATCATAATTATACAATAAGTTACATATCGTAAAGTATTATCTAGCATCAATTTTAGCCTTAAAAGTCAAACTAATAAAGGTGCAAGTGACGAAAAAGGAGGTTCTTCAGATGGCGAAAAGAAAAAGTATCATGTCTGATCAGCTTAAATACGAAATAGCTCGCGAACTTGGCGTGGACAGAATCGTAGCCAGCGAGGGATGGGGCGCAGTAAGTTCTCGGGATTGCGGTAATATGGTTACGAAAGCAATCCAGATTGCAGAACAAAGCGTTGCTTCTCAGAATAGCCAGAATTTTAGATAACTTCGCACCTTCGGGGGAAATTTCCCCCGAACTATTTTTTTAGTGGTCTATTTCTTCCTTGACAGGCCCTTATATCCTTCTACCAAATGGGAAACCCAGAATATGAATAGGAAAAACATCACTCCCAATACTACAATGTTGTGAAGACCTACTCCTATAATCATACCCATTATTGCCGTTATCCACAGGGATGCGGCGCTGGATATTCCGGCTACTTGATGATCCTCAGTAACCCAAATCAAGCCAGTACCCAAAAAACCCAATGCCGATATAACTTGGGCAGGCAGCCTACCTGGATCTCCAAACCATGGCAATGCCAGATTCTGATAAAATCCAATTGATGTAATGGTAATCAGAGCTGACCCCATACATATAATGGAAAATGTTCTACTGGATAATGTTTTATCTGCGGAAGTACTGGTTAAACCTATAAAAAGCCCTATAATTCCCGCCAATAAAACCCGCAGTAAATACTGAGTCATGGCTATAAAACCTGGTAATTAGGCGCTTCCTTAGTTATAAACACATCATGAGGATGACTCTCACTCAATCCGGCATTGCTAATCTTTATAAATTGGGTGATAGTTTTTAATTCTTCTATATTGACCACCCCACAGTAGCCCATACCGGCGCGTAGACCGCCCACCAATTGGAAGATGGTTTCAGAGACTGAGCCTCTATAAGGAGTACGTCCTTCTATTCCTTCTGGGACTAGTTTTTTCGCGTCTTCCTGGAAATATCGGTCGCTGCTGCCTTCCGCCATGGCCCCCATAGAGCCCATACCTCTATACACCTTGTAGCGTCGGCCTTGGAGCATTACTTCTTCACCTGGACTTTCGTCAGTTCCTGCCAAGAGGTTCCCCAGCATAACCACATCAGCTCCAGCAGCTATAGCCTTGGCAATGTCACCGGAATATTTTATTCCCCCATCAGCAATAATCGG
>JAQUUV010000206.1 GCA_028693695.1 Syntrophomonas sp. | reverse complement strand
TTAAATCCCGGCTCAATATGCTCCTCGAATTATGCCGGGTTAATAGTATGCCTTCAATAGATAAATCCGGGTTCGTGTATTTTTTTATTGTTTCTATGGTGCTATATAGCTGGCCAATACCCTGTAAGCTGAATATATCCGCTTGGCTGGGTATGATTACGCTGTCGCTGGCGGTTAAAGCGTTAATTGTCAGTAAGCCCAGGCTTGGCGGTGTATCTATTATAATATAGTCATAATCGTCTTTTATAGGTTGAAGGGTCTCTTTTAACCTGTATTCTTTGCCTGTATTTTTCAGCTCTAAATTGGCTCTGGCTAATGCTGGACTAGAGGGTATAATATCCCCGCATTGCTGATGTTGTATAGCATCTCTGGCTTTAGTTTTCCCGGTCAATACTTCGTAGATGGTACTCTTCAGCTCTTCTGTTTGCAATATATAGCTCAAATTGCCCTGTGGATCCAGGTCAATAAATAATACCTTATAACCCCTCTCAATAAGTCCCACCCCTAATGCGTGAGTTGTGGTGGTCTTGCCTGTTCCACCCTTTTGTGTGGCTATAGTTATTATTCGGCTCATTCATTCAGCTCCTTCAATATTTTCAGGGCCAGGTTAACAAGTGCCTTACTGAGTGGTTTTCCATTATCTTCTATACAAAAGTGCAAAAACCTTCTATAAATTCGCGTATTTGTATAATTCTGCACAAAAATTCAACACCACCCCCTCGACATTTGTCGAGGGGGTTAAATGGCTATAGTTATCCAGTAATCGCTTCTATGCAATATGTCCGCGTTACTTGACTCTAATAAATGCTATGATAATAAAGAACAATTGTTCAAGAAGGGATCAGTCTCAGCGGGGGTCTGCTCCCCTAAAAAACAGTCCAAAATAGAACAAACGATGGCGCTTGAATATAGCCGGGTCTAAACGCGTTTCCATTCTCCCAGGAGTAAACCGCTCAGGATAAACAGACAGCCGATTATCCCCGCCAGACCTAGAATCTCATGTAGGAAGAAAAAGGCCAGGATCGCAGCCGTAACGGGTTCCAGAAGAAGAATTATACCGACCCGGGTGGTGGTAGTGTATCTCTGAGAAGCCACTTGCAGGGGGGTTACCAGAGCAGTTGCCAAAATGCTGACAAAAAGGAGGGTCAGCCCCAGATCTGCAAAGGCTTGTTTGCAGGTATATGAACTTGTTTTCAACTTCAACTGTTCCAATTAAGACAACTCCCCTAGTAAGACACACAAATAAAACTAATTCTCCAAAGCCATATAAATACCTGCAAATCAATAGCCCGTTTTTGTATCTCACACTAATTTATGCTCCATAATCTCCTGGTCTATTAGCGATAGATGTTCATTCTTTAAGGAAGGTAAGTTATTATAATGAAGTGGACGGACGCGAGAGTTCAGACTATATATGCGGGTACATCAGAAGTAATGAAACTGGTTATAAGTCGAGGTTTAGGACTCTAGTTATAAGAAAGGAGCAATAGACCATGAAGATAGAAGGAAAAACCGCTATTATCACCGGAGGCGCTTCAGGATTGGGAGAAGCTGCCGCCAGGATGATGGTCGAGCAAGGTGGCCAGGTTATTCTACTGGACCTTAATGAAGAAAGAGGGACATCAGTTGCTGAAGAACTAGGCAAAGGTGCTGCATTTATCAAGACAGATATTACCATTTCCGAGGATGTTCAGGCCGCCATCGACTTTGCCTTGGAACAATTTAAACAGATAGATATTGTTATAAATTGCGCCGGTATAGCTCCGCGTATGAAAATAGCCAGTAAAAAAGGACCCCATAGTCTTGAAGTATTTAGAAAAGCCATAGAGATCAACTTAATTGGACCTTTTGATGTGATGCGTTTGGCTGCAGATAAGATGCTCTCTAATGAACAAAATGATGAAGAAGGAAGAGGCGTAATCATCAATACTGCTTCCATTGCCGCATTTGATGGGCAAACCGGTCAGGCTGCCTATGCCGCCAGCAAAGCTGCCCTGATAGGCATGACCTTACCCGTAGCCCGGGATCTTGCCGGGGATGGAATACGAATATGTACGATTGCCCCAGGAATCTTCAAAACCCCTATGTTGGCCGGACTTCCTGAAAATGTTCAGGAATCATTAGTGAAAACTATGCCCTTCCCCTCCAGGTTGGGAAATCCCCAGGAATTTGCCATGTTGGTTCAACAGATTATTGAAAATCCTATGCTGAATGGAGAAACGATACGGCTGGATGGTTCTGTTCGTCTGGCTGCCCAATAGGTTAGACACTTGGACATTTTGCAATACTATAGCAGAAATAATTTACAAATAATATCATCTTTAGCTAAATTCAATTCCAAAAGAAAAAAGGGCTTAAAATTTTTTTTTCAGCCCTTTTTATATCTTAACTACTGCCTATATTGCGGTTCTTGATCCTCCATATATTGTTGTCTTTTCTGTAAGATAGTAAGAGCATTGTCGAAAGTCTGGGAAAGCTCTTGAAATGTTTGCTTTGCTTGCTGATCTTGTGTTTCCAAGGCGAATGTCTTTAATGTAGCGGCAGCACTTTGGACGGTTGCTATTGCTTGTGACATTTGTGTCCCTACAGTCATATATATCACCTCCTTTCCAAAAGAACCTTTAACCTTTTGGTCTAAATATCAGAGCAGATAAGAAACCAAAAATGATCGCTGCTGAAATACCCGCGCTGGTTATTTCGAATATTCCTGTTAATACCCCGATAATCCCGGTCTGTTGTGCTTCCTGCAAAGCACCCTTCACCAATTGATTTCCAAAGCTGCTTATGGGTACAGAGGCCCCGGCTCCAGCGAATTCAATGAGTTTGTCATATAAACCAAAACCTCCCAGGATTGACCCAGTTACCACAAGAGTACACATAGTATGAGCAGGTGTTAGCTTGAATTTATCCATAAGGATCTGACCAATAACACATATCAATCCACCTATAATAAAAGCCCAAATGAATTTTTCCAAACCAAAGCCTCCCTTTTACATCTCTATTGATACTGCATGTGCTACACATGGAATGGTTTCTTTTTGTTGGTATGACATAGGTGAAAGCAATGCCCCTGTTGCTACAACTAATATCTTGTGCAGCTCTCCCTTGCGCATACGATTTAAAAAGTGACCGTAGGTTGTTGTCGCAGCACAGGCACAACCGCTTCCGCCTGCAAATACGGGCTGGTCATCTTTATATATCAGCATTCCGCAGTCTGTTAGCTTTTCCTCAGGTATATGAATTCCATCTTTTTTAAGTAAATCTCTGGCAATAATGTGTCCTACCCTGCCTAAGTCTCCAGTAGCAATAAAGTCATAATTTGCGGCTGAAACATTTAAATCCCTAAAATGAGCTTCGATTGTATCAACGGCAGCTGGAGCCATAGCGGAACCCATATTAAAAGGATCAGAAATCCCCATGTCGACTACCCTCCCAATGGTAGCAGAAGTTACCTTCGGCCCTTCGCCAAACTGCGCCACGACCCCAGCTCCAGCTCCGGTGACTGTCCATTGAGAAGTCGGTGGCTTTTGGGCCCCGTATTCTGTAGGATAACGGTACTGCTTTTCGGCTGCAGCATTATGGCTTGATGTTCCGGCCAGAGCAAGCTTGGCAAACCGGCTATCAACCATTAGGGATGCCAGCGCCAAGCCCTCCATCGAGCTGGAGCACGCACCATAAATACCAACATAAGGAATACCCAGCGTTCTGGCAGTAAAACTGCTGGATATGATTTGGTTTATCAGATCACCGCTCATAAAAAACTGGATATCTTCTTTTTTGACACCAGCCTTTTTTATTGCTGTTTCACAAGCCTGTTCCAATAGTTTCTTTTCAGCCTTTTCGTAGCTATCCTGTCCCAGCCATAAATCATCATGGAGCAGGTCAAAGTCGGCTGCAAAATTTCCCTGGGCCTCAAAAGGGCCACCAATGGCAGCAGACCCGATAATAACCGGCTTATTTTCAAAAACCCACGACTGATGCCCTTGTAACATTTACAAACCACCTAACATTTCAATTATTACTTTCACAATTGCAACCACAAAGGCAGAGAAAACACCGTACACTATAACCGGTCCGGCTAA
>JAQUUV010000205.1 GCA_028693695.1 Syntrophomonas sp. | reverse complement strand
AATTCCTTAAACCGATATCAGTATCCACGAGTACAGCTCTCTTATTCATCATTGCCAATGCTGTACCTAGGTTGGCGGTAGTGGTTGTTTTTCCCACCCCACCCTTGCCGGAAGTAATAACGAAAACTCTACTGTTCATCATCAAGCCCCCCATTATATTTTTAACTTTTCAATAACTACTTTTCCCGCCCTGATGCGTGCTAGTTCAGGATTGTTGACCGTTATTTTATCCCCATCCGGAGGACGAGTAATATGGTTGGCAATCCTAAGCTGGATAGGGCTCAATCGAAAGGCGGCAACTACTGAATTTTCATCTCCCAATGCCCCTGCATGCGCCATACCCTTTAGAGCGCCCATAACCAGAATGTTTCCCCCGGCAATTACTTCAGCTCCAGGATTAATATCACCTAGGATTACAACATTTCCCCGGGTAAAAAACTTTTGCCCGGATCTTAGGTGACGATAAATTAATGCGGTTTCACCTGGCTCCAGCATATCATTGGCATCCGGGTATATCGCTACAGGCTTAGAAACTTGCCCCTGCCCAGAGCTTTGGCTGTTCCTTAATTCTTTTAGCTGTAGCCCGTGTTCCCCCAATATGGACTCCAATTCCCGCAGCTGCCTTTCAGTTAATCTTTGGCTACCAGTATCAATGCAAACTTGGTTTTCATCCGCATACTTTTCCAGTATGGTGAGACTTCTTTCCAGTTCCGTTTTCATATCCTCCAAGCTGCTAAATTTGCTCAGGTCTATTATCATTTCAGAATTTAAGCCCCCCGCCAATACGTCCACAGACATGGCATGTCCTCCCATCCGCGTATATAATAAGTTGTCTCAGTTCGCTCCTCAACTAATT
The DNA here is from genome assembly GCA_028693695.1 of Syntrophomonas sp. Classification (GTDB taxonomy): domain Bacteria; phylum Bacillota; class Syntrophomonadia; order Syntrophomonadales; family Syntrophomonadaceae; genus PHAA01. The sequence continues at coordinate 3,229 of JAQUUV010000205.1, read as the reverse complement.
ACTTCTATTAATAACAAATTTTTCCTCTACGAGAAAACAAGACAATAGCGGAAATTAGCTCTGATTTCCTCTATTGTCGTCGTTTGTCCTTTACAAAATTATTTAATTATCCGACAAGGCATTCGACCTATTGGGATATGTTTTTCACGCCAAATCAGGAACTAAGCCGATCAAATGTACTAACATTTAATCAGGTTGCCAAATCTATAGTCGCATCATGCCCTATGGCATTATTCCCATTTTTCCCTTCGTTCATAGCTGGCTAACAGTGTCGAAAATATTTAATCGATTCGCTAAAATCAGACTAAACTCCCCTTTTTATTATGCAGGAATTTTTCCACACTATGTCTAATATATAAGAAAGTTACATATAAAATTTATACCCAATTTAGCGCAATACAATGTTTGGGGATTCACCCTTACATGGAATGCCCCCAATTCTGGGCGAACAGCTTGGGTACAAGCTATAAGGAGAAAATTAAATGAGTTACTGCCTAGCAGAGCTGGTGGACATTGCTCCACTCCAGCAGCTTATAAACCATTTTCACACTATCACCAGAATAAGTTCTACAATTATGAATGTAGATGGTAGCATATTAGCACGAACCGGCTGCGAGGATATTTGCGCCAATTTTCACCTTATCAATCCTAATACTGAACAACGCTGCCGGCAGAGCGACAAATGCATACATGACCACCTCTATGACGGCCCTTTTGTAACCTATAAATGCCTTAACGGACTAATCGACTGCGCGGCACCGGTTATTGTAGAAAATCATCATCTGGGCACGGTCTTCATGGGACAATTTCTACATGACCCCCCTGACAAGAAATTCTTCCAGAAGCAAGCTCACAAGTATGGGTTCGACGAATCATCATACTTGGAGGCATTAGCCCAAGTTCCAATCATTCCTACCGCCTGCATGAAATCGGTTATGTCCTTCTTGTCAGAATTCGCACATCTGTTAGCTTCCATGGGCCTGGAACGAATGCGCCAATTGGAAGCTCAGAAAGCTATTAACCGACACCAAGAGCGACTGCAGTTGGTTTTTGGAGCCAGCAATGACGGTTTTTGGGATTGGAACATGGAGACGAACGAGGTCTACTTCAGCCCGCGCTGGGGGGAGATCTTAGGCTATTCCCCAGAAGACATCGAGCCCAACATCCGCTTCTGGAGAAATATCACCCATCCAGAAGATATGCACTTAGCTACCAGAGCCCTCAAAGAACATCTACGCGGCCATACACCTTACTATGAAGTGGAACACCGACTCCTGACCAAATCAGGTGAATGGAAATGGATTTTAGATAGAGGTAAGGCAGTATCGTGGAATAATGATGGCAAAGCCTTGCGAGTAGCCGCTACCCATCTAGATATTACCGAACGTAAGCAAGCCGAGAAAGAACTAAAGCAAAAATCCGAAGAACAGATATTGTTACTGGATAATATCGAAACCCAGATCTGGTACCTGAAAGACCCTGAAACTTATGGAGCCATCAACCAGGCCCGCACCGAATTTTGCGGAGTAGAGAGGGATAGGCTTGAATACCAACATTTGTATGACATTCTAAGTGAGGAAGAAGCTGAAATCTGCATATCCGGAAACATGGAGGTTTTTAATAAGAAGAAACGGATTCATACTGAAGAATGGCTTACCAACGCCAAGGGAGAAAAGCGCCTACTATCTATCACTAAAACCCCCAAGTTAAATATTAGTGGAGATGTTGAATATGTAGTAGCAGCTGCCCAGGATATTACCGAGCAGAAGCAGGCAGAAGATGCTTTACGCGCCTCAGAAGAGAAGTTCTCGCGAGCCTTTTATGCTATTCCTGGCCTAGTAACCTTAAGCACTGTTCATGAGGGACGCTTTACCGAAGTGAATAATCATTTCCTAGAGGTTACCGGCTACAGGCGCGACGAAATAATCGGGCGGACTGATATAGATTTAGGTATTTGGGAACTTGCCCAAAGAGAAAAGGTGATAACGGAACTATTAAAGACCGGCTCAGTTCGCGATATGGAAATTCATTTTCGCATCAAATCGGGAGAGGTACGAGTGGGATCCTTTTCCGGGGAAATGATAATTGTCAGCGGCGAGCCACGCATGCTAGCCATTACCCTGGATATTACCGAACGTAAACTCGCCGAAGACAACCTTAGATACCTCAGCCTACATAGCTTTCTTACTGGCCTCTACAACCGCACCTACTTCGAACAGGAGATGTGCCGTCTGGACTGCGGACGTCACCTACCTGTAGGAATAATTATGTGCGATGTGGACGGGTTAAAACTGGTCAATGACACTATGGGGCATAAAGCTGGAGACGACCTGTTGATAAATGCTGCCAGGATTATCCAAGGATGCTTCCGGGAAGAAGATGTGGTAGCCCGCATCGGTGGTGATGAATTTGCAGTACTACTTCCCGGCAGCGACCGGGTTAGCGTAGAAAAGGCCTGCCACCGGATTAAGAACGCGGTTACCCAACACAATGTCAATAACCCGGGACTCCCCTTGAGCCTGTCGGTAGGTTTTGCGGTCAGCACAGGCACAAACATAAACATGAAGGATTTGTTCCGGGAAGCCGATGACCATATGTACCGAGAGAAATTACACAGTCGCAAAAGCGCCCATAGTGCTATCGTACAGACCCTGATGAAGACTTTGCAGGAAAGAGACTTCATTACTGGTGGACATGTGGAACGTCTACAGGACCTGATTGAGGCTATGGCCCTAGTGATCAATTTGCCCGAGCATAGAGTAAACGACCTGCGCCTATTGACCCAATTCCATGATATAGGTAAGGTAGGGGTACCGGATCGCATTCTTTCCAAACCGGGTCCGTTAACCCCGGAGGAGTTTTCGGAAATGCAACGGCACAGCGAAATCGGCCACCGGATCGCTCAGACAGCACCTGAACTAATGCCCATTGCCGATTGGATACTCAAGCATCATGAATGGTGGAACGGTTGCGGCTACCCGCTTGGCCTCAAAGGTGATGAAATTCCCTTGGAATGTAGTATCCTAGCCATTGCAGATGCCTATGACGCCATGACCAATGATCGACCTTATCGCCAAGCTGTTAGTTGCCAAGATGCTATGGCTGAACTGAAAAGGTGCTCTGGAACCCAATTCAACCCGCAGTTAGTCGCCAATTTCATCCAGGTGATGGAAAATAATACTCCTCAAGCTATGGAGAATTCTTAATGCTGCCTGAATTTATTTTTGCC
>JAQUUV010000020.1 GCA_028693695.1 Syntrophomonas sp. | reverse complement strand
CTAAGAAGCTGGCCGAACTGGGCGATGACCACTTCGATGCCAATTTCTACAAGGGCAAAATCGCCAGCGCCAAGTTCTATATCATGAACCATGTTACCGATGTCTTCGGATTCGAGAAGTCCATGAAAGGTGCCGACAAGAGCGCAATTGATATTGCCGAAGCGTCGTTCATCTAATTCAAATGGACCCTGCCCCAAGGGCAGGAAGCCATTATTCACGTTCTGATCATTAACAGCCCCATCTCCCGGACTAGCGCCGGGAGACTCGGGCTGGCTGTCTCATTAAAAAAAGGCGATGTTTCCAACTGCGTATATTAGATCCGGTAAAAAGCAGGTCCTAATTGAGCGGAATTCATATGAGTGCCGCTCAATTTAAAATCAAATACAAACTGGGGCCGTATATTGGAGGATCAAAAAATATTATGAGTTTACTATATATTTCTGAATACCAAAATAAAATGAAATTTGCCGATGAAGCAGTAATGAATGTACAATCGGGTGATTGGTTGTATTATGCTTTTGGAGCATCTTCCTATAGTGATTTGGATATTGCTATGGCTCAACGCAAAGGGGAGCTTCAAGATGTAAAAATGTGCAGTGCAAGTACCGGCTGCTTTTATCATACAGGTGACTTAGACTCAACTTGCCAACAAAGCATAATTTATCCTAATAGTCTCACCAAATACCTTCAGGATTTTGAAACAAGTATAAAGCCTTCACGAGTTGAAGCCAAGCAGGTTTCTATAATGGGTAAGAAAAACCGATTGCCCAATATTATTTTTATGGCTGCGGTAAGTCCTATGGATAAGGATGGGTATTTCGGATTATGGGGTAACTCCTCATTTGACCTAACGGTTCTACAAATAGCTCACATCGTTATTCTGGAAGTAAACGAAAACATTTGTAGATTGTCAGGTGCTGATCAAGACTGTATTCATATTTCCCAGGTGAATTATGTTGTACCCAGCAGTAATGCACCCTTAAAGCCATCTGATGAGGCTCTCAAGAGATATGCATCCAGAAATAGTAAACAAAAAGAATATAGTCGGTCTACTATTGTGAATAGCTTTCTAGCACAAAAGACTAGTTATTTAAATAGAAATATCAAACATCGCTAATTTCAATAGCACAGCCTGATTTACGGGATAGCGACCTTTCCCTCATTAACTCCGCTTAATCCCATATTTAGCAGCTTTCCTGACGACTGTAGGCTGGCTGATACCCAATGCCCGGGCTACAGCATAAGTAGAATTATGGATCGAAAAAGCGTTTTGCAGTAGTTGGCGTTCAGTATTCTCCAGCGCGCTTTGCAGTGGAATAATTTCCAATTCCATGTCAGCAGGAGTTTTGAAAACATTCGACCATGCAGCCAGATCATATAGACTAATTGTATCATGCATAGTTGTCACCACTAGGCGCTCTATCAAGTTCTCAAGCTCCCTTACATTTCCGGGCCAGTCATAGCTCATAAACCGTTGTAGCACATAGCTAGACAGTTCTTTTTTCATATTATATTTTAGATTAAAATACTCCAAAAAATATTTGCTGAATACGGGGATATCATCCCGGCGTTCACGTAAAGGCGGAATAAAAATTGGCACTACATTCAAACGATAATATAAATCTTTTCTGAATAGATGTTTTCCCATCATTTCATATAGGTTTCGGTTGGTTCCTGTTACAATTCTAACATCAATTTTTGTTGGTTCAGTTGCTCCAATTCGAGTTATTTCCATTTCCTGAATAACCCGCAAGAGTTTGACCTGTAGATCCAGTGGCAGGTCACCAATTTCATCCAGGAATATCATTCCGCCAATGGCCAATTCAAACATTCCGGCTTTACCCTTCTTACTGGCTCCGGTAAAGGCGCCGGGTTCGTAACCAAAAAGCTCTGACTCTATCAAATTATGAGGAATAGCACCACAATTTATTTTTATAAAAGGTCCATTTTTGCGGTTACTATTAGAATACAGGATATTTGCTATAAGCTCTTTACCTACCCCCGATTCACCCTGAATAAGTACGGTAGAATCAACCGATGCAATGTGAACCACCATCTTCATTAGCTCTTGCATTTTTGGGGAGTGAATAACGCATTTTTTTGAATTCAGTAGTTTGAGATTTTGTAGTTCTTCCTGATATAAACGACTCAGACCTTCTAGTTGTTCAAGTTTTCCTTGCAATTCATTTAACTCGGTAATATCACGGACATTGGTAACCACCAAAATAATATGACCATCATCATCATAAATGGGGGTACTGGTAACCAGGGCATTTTTCCCCGTCTTAGCCTGTAGGGATATAGTTACACTCTTACCTTGTTCCAGGGCCAATAGAGTTCCGGAAGCCGAGTAAATACCTTCCTTGACCAAATCCTTCATATTACGTCCAATGCATTCAGCAGAATTGACACCCATAATGCGTTCAAAACCCTGGTTAAGCATCAAGGTATTAGCTTCTCCGTCAGTAATGTACAAGCCATCATATGAAGATTCAAAAATAGCATCTAATTCCTTCCGCCTTAAGCCTTCAACATGTTCCAATTTACGTTCTAGCTCGTTCAATTCAGAAATATCGCGTACATTTGTTACTACCAGAATGGGAATTCCATCATCATAGATAGGAGTACTGGTAACCAGGGCATTTTTTCCTGTTTTAGCCTGAAGTGATATGGTTACACTTGAACCCTGTTCAAGCGCAAGGAGAGTACAGGAACGAGGAAAAACACTTTCATCAACTAAATCCCTCATATTACGTCCAATACATTCATCGTAAACGACACCCATTATACGTTCGAAACCCTGGTTAAGTCTTAAGGTATTGCCCTCTCCGTCAGTAATATACAGGCCGTCAAATGAAGATTCAATTATAGCATCCAATTGTTGATTAAGTTTCTTAGTATTGGCTAGTTCCTGTAGAACACTTTCTAGTTCTGAAGTATCCTGGAGAACAGATACCGCTCCAACAATTTTGCCGTCCACATAAATAGGGCTGCGGTTAGATAAAAATGTTTTGCCAACAGCTTCAATGGTTTGGGTTGCCTCGGTTTGACCACTCTTTACAATATCAGCCAATTTGGAATTATCAAAGACTTCATTTATATTAAGCCCATATACCTCTTGAAAAGAAATGCCGAATATTCTTTCGGCAGCCTTGTTAACAAATTGAAGATTTCCCTTATCATCAACAGTTATTACAGGGTTATATATTGAATTCAAACAAGCATTCCATTGCTTTCTGCTGCTTCGAAATATTTGGGCAAAACGGCAGATTAAGCTATTTGCATCGTAATTAATTGATTTCTGTTCCCCGATAATTGACAGACTTCTCTCATATTCTGCTAATTCAAGCTGTAAATCGTTAACAAAGTTAATCATCTCCGGCTCATATGACATGATTTCCATGACATTTGTTTCAGGGGGATGACCCTCGGCTATTGCTTCCAACAGGTGAACTCTGGTAAGCAAACCGATAACATTGCCTCCTGTATCAATAACCTGTGCACCTTCAAGATTATGTTTAAGAATAAACCTGGAGGCTTCAATAATAGTAAATCCGGATTCAATGAATGGCGGGCTGGTATTAGATATTTCTATATTATTCGTTATTACTTCTCTCCTAACCCGGACGAACCGGAACCCTCACCAAGGCTTTCTATGTTACATGATTATACCATAGGTTTATTTCATTGGAGAAATCTTCTGATGGATGATTATAAAACCAGATTTATTACATAATGTACAAAAATAAAATAGCGCCATTCCTTTTCTTGCTTTAAATAGCAGGAGGAAAAACGCTAAAATATTGTATATAAGGTTTTGGGATGGTAGCCCCAAGGGGAATCGAACCCCTGCTTCCGCCTTGAGAGGGCGGCGTCCTAACCGCTAGACGATGGGGCCAAGTGGCAGCCGAACAAGGACTCGAACCCTGACGAACTGAACCAGAATCAGTCGTGCTACCATTACACCATTCGGCTTCATAGCGCGAAATTACTCACGCAAAAAGTATTATAATACAGGTACCGATGATTGTCAAAAGGTTTACGCAACTTATGGGATTTAAGCCAAATTATTTATGTAGTCGACAGCTTTACTAATTCTTTCGGCAGAAGTCTTCCTGCCCAATAATTCTATGATTTCAAAAAGCCCCGGGGTCATAGTTCTACCAGTAAGAGCCAAGCGGGAGGGGTGTATCAATTCGGCTGCTTTCAATCCCAAAGTTTCTGCTTTTAAGCGGGTAGCTTCCTCCAGGTGGAGAGCAGTAAAGATCGTGGTATGGCTGACTAGATCCAATACTGCCGTGAGCTTCTCCAGGCTTCCTGCTTTACGGAAATATTTATCTACCCCTTTTTCATCATAGGCTTCCGGTTCTTCGAAGAAATATTGGGCTAGATCTAACACCTCATTTACCGTTTTAGCTCGACTACGTACCAGGTCGATCACTTTATGAAAATACTCATTATTATCGGCTGTCAGATATCCCTTTAGCTTGGCCTGATCCTCGACTAGTTTTATAATGACTTCAATATTTGCAGCAGTTATATAATGGCCATTCATCCACGCAAGTTTTTTTATGTCATAGATAGCTGCTGAGAGAGATACATCTTTTAGCGAAAATAGATTCGGCATTTGCTCCCGAGGTAAAATATCAGCGTTTTCACCAGGCGACCAGCCTAAAAGCGCCAGATAATTGACCAAAGCATCGGGAAGGTAACCATCATCTCTAAATTCCTGTACAGAAGTTGCGCCATGACGTTTGGATAGTTTGCTGCGGTCAGGAGCTAGGATCATAGAGACATGTACAAATTGGGGGGCGGTAAGTCCAAGTGCCTGGTAAACCTGTAGTTGTTTAGGGGTATTGGATAAATGCTCTTCAGCACGAATTACGTGGCTTATCTTCATCGTGTAGTCATCTACAACCACCGCAAAGTTATAGGTAGGCCAGCCATCTGATTTGGCTATAATAAAGTCATCCAGCAAACTGTTATCAAACTCAACCTCACCTCGTATAAGATCATGAACCAAAGTAGTTCCCTGCCGGGGTACATTCAACCTGATCACTGGTTTTAAACCCTCTGCCATACGTAGAGCTACTTGCTCGGGGCTTAGTGACTTACAAGTTCTTTTGTATAGATAGTTTTTCTTTTCCTGATGGGCTTCCTCTCTCTGTTTACTGATTTCATCAGGTGTGCAGAAGCAATAATATGCCTTCTTTTCATCCAGTAGTTGCTGCAAAAATTGTTGGTAAATTGACAGGCGTTCACTCTGACAGTAAGGCCCATAAGGACCGCCTATGTCAGGTCCCTCGTCCCAATCCAATCCCAGCCAGCTCAAACCTTCCAGGATTCCCTCGGCCGACGCTGCTGTAGACCTTATGCTATCCGTATCTTCGAGGCGCAGAATAAGCTGGCCGCTATTACTGCGGGCAAAAAGCCAGTTAAATAGGGCTGTACGCGCCCCTCCTATATGTAAGGTCCCGGTTGGGCTGGGAGCAAACCGTACTCTAACATTTTCCAAGATTTCTTCACTCCTTTGATAGTTCCTCTATATAGTAGCTTATCTGCCCAAAATTATCAAAGAGCAGGACGACGTGGACGGTTCTTGCCATGTTACACATCCCACGAAGAATAATTGTTCAAAATAGTCACTAAATGTAACTACTTCTCATATATTAAAACAGATATCAGAAATACAGGAAAATGTGGAGGGGTTAAATTTGGCTAGAAAATGGTTGCCATCACTTAGCGTCATGATAGTAGTGGTTATGGCGATGGTTCTGTTACTTGCTGATTTGCGCCTGAAAGGAAGCATTTTAGAAATAGCCCAATCCGAGGCACAACTACAGGCGGTCGAAATAGTCAATCAGGCTGTTAATGACAAAATTGTAGCAGAAACGGATTACCGGGATATTGTCTATATCCATAAAGACGAAAATGGTAGGATCGTAATGATTCAAGCCAATACGGTGATTTTAAATCAGATAATGGCCAAGACTGTTAAAGAAGTGATAGCAAGCCTTAAGGACCTAGAAGCGCAAACAATCAGCGTTCCTCTGGGGCAGGTGACCGGGTCTGTATTTTTGGCTGCTTACGGCCCGAAACTAAGTGTGAAAATTATCCCAGCTAAACAAGTAACGGTGGAAGTGGAAAATAAATTTGAACAAGCAGGTATCAATCAGACCAGGCACCTTATCTATTTTAAAATCAATAGCAGGATAAAGATAGCAGTTCCTTTAGTTGATAAAGATGTGGAGGTTTCAACCACCATACCTCTGGCGGATACAATTATTGTTGGGGCGGTACCGGATACCTATTTGAATTTTACAGCTCCTGGCGAAACGCTGGCCCCTCTGTTGAAAAAATAACAGAGTTATAGGGTTTCTAAAAAACAAAAGGCTTTCCACTAGGAAAGCCTTGGTTATAGCATTAAAGAAGAAATCTACAGTTTATTGCTGAGTTGTTTATATAAAATATCAGCCAATCCGATCGAACCAGTTTTGCTCATCTGTTTTGAATACTCTTCATCGAGCATGGATTCAAAGGTTTCAGTGGCAAAACTCTTTTCGACTAGATCACTTTTAGGAATCGTAGCTCGCATGCATTCCATGATTTTGTTGATAAATACGGACTCTAACTCCTGGCAACTAGCCATTAATTTTTGCTTATCTTGTTTGTCTATTGCGCTTTCCAGTTCACGAGTGAATTTATCACTGCTCGTTTTATCTTTATTCACAGTATACTGGGACTTTATAGCATCTGGACTAATTAAGGAATTATCTATCTTCATTTAATTAAACCTCTATATCATTTTTTTATTACTAAGATGGACCAATCATTTACTTTATATCAAGCTAAACAGCTTATCGACGTAAGCCAGTAGCGGTCTGCAACATCTCATCGGAAGCCTGTATTACCTTGGAATTGATATCATAAGCTCTCTGAGCAGTAATTAAACTAACCATTTCTTCTACAACCTTCACATTGGCCATTTCAAGGTATCCTGATTGCAGGGATACTGAAGTATCCGTCGTTGGATCCCACTCGGTCGGCTCACCGGAATTGGGCGTGGCCTTATAGAGGTTGGAGCCCACTTTTTCCAGACCCGCTGGATTTACAAACTTAGCAAGTTCAATTTTTCCGGCTGGCTGAGCTTCAGTAGCACTTTCAGAAGGGGACATATAGGTCACCGTTCCGTCTGCATCAATATTTATATCAGTAGCGTCCTCTGCTGTTATTGGTTCAGCTCCAACTACCAGATTACCATCAGAGGTTACCATTTGACCAAGACCATCCAGTTTAAAGGAACCATCCCGGCTATATTGAATTTCTTCGTTTGGCAATTTAATTTTAAAAAAGGCTTGTCCGCTAATAGCGACATCCAGTGTATTCTCAGTCTGCTGCAAATTGCCCTGCCCGAATAGGGTATTGATAGCAACCGGTTTAACACCTAACCCAACCGATAGGCCGACAGGTTCGTTTGCCGTCTCAGTGGCGGCTGGCCGCTTTATCATCTGGTAAAGTAAATCCTGAAATTCCACCCGTTCCTTTTTATATCCAGCGGTATTGACATTAGACATATTGTGGGCAATGGTATCGACATTAAGTTGCTGCGCATACATACCCGTACTCGCAGTGTAGAGAGACCTCATCATCCAGGTATCCTCCTCAAATCAATTATGAGTGCGGTACGTCAATCGTTTAGTACCGCTACGGGCCTCTCTAATGAGTCCAGCCCGAAACCTATATCATTACATTCATCGAAACATAGCAGATTAATCTTTAACTGTATATTTAGCAAATATAGGCATATGAGGCCAAAATGAGAAAATATGCAACTATAACTCAGAATATTACGCTATTACGAAAATATCAACAGGCAAGTTTTATTGATGCTGTTCATATATTAAAAATATAGCTATGGATAGGGGTGATTGTATGGTCAAGGTGTCCGAATTACGCATGCGGGAAGTCATTAATGTCCTGGATGGTAAAAAACTGGGCAATATTATCGATATAGACTTAGATATGGAAAAAGGCAAAGTGATGGCGTTTATGCTTCCGGGACAGGTCAGGGGATGGAGCATCTTTTCGAAAAGGGAGGAAATAGTGGTGCCATGGGACAAGATAGTGCGAATCGGCAGAGATGTGATCCTGGTGGAAGTGCCATCCTTTAGTGAAATTGACCAACAATATAGTTCGCGTTACATTGATGATGAGGATAGATATTAATTTTTCGCCAGTTGATTATAATCAGCTAATTGTTCATAATAAGGGCAGATAGCCAGACGCTTGTAAAACCGAATTTTACCAGCATGGGAGTGAAAAATAGTGCACTGTCCTTATTGCCAGACAGCGGATAGCAAAGTAATTGACAGCCGATCCAGTGAAGATGGGGCTACTATTAGAAGGCGGCGCGCATGCGCAATATGTAAAAGAAGGTTTACTACGTATGAGAGGGTCGAGGAGAGGCCCTTGTTTGTTATAAAAAAGGGTGGCAACCGGGAGCAGTTTGATCGTAATAAATTGTTAAACGGAATTACTCGCGCTTGTGAAAAAAGGCCTGTAAGCTTGGAGGCTATAGAAAACATGGTAAGTTCCGTTGAAGCTGATTTGCGGGATTATAGCGATAGAGAAGTAAGCAGCATGGTAATTGGTGAAATGCTTATGGACAGGCTACGAAGTTTAGATGAAGTTGCCTATGTCCGTTTTGCCTCCGTCTATCGCCAATTCACTGATCTAAATAGCTTTATCAACACGATTGATCAGTTAAAAAACAAGTAGCCATCGGGGATAGCGTGACAAGCGTGACAAGGGGACGGTTCTCTCGACACGCTTGTCACGGAGAACCGTCCCCTTGTCACGCATTAAAACTCAGGTTTTTCAAGCTCAGGTTTTTCTAGTTCTGCTTGCATCAACTGCTTGGCTTCTTCGGCATAAGCCTCGGGAACGGCTACTTTTACTTGGCCCAGCGGCCCAATTGTCAGGCCAAATACTGAGCCTATCGATTCGTTGATAAGCCGAACTGGAATGCCAAATGACTGTATTAGGCTTTCTAAAACCATATCTTCAGGCGGGGAAACGGTAGCAATTACTACCCAGGTAGATTTTGAAAGGTCCAAGCCAGGATAATTCATATTAACACCTCCTCCAGTCATTTTAATCGAAATGGAGCGTTAGGACAAATGGAGCGTTGGAATTGGGTGAACCGTAACGGTTTGCAGTTTGTTTCCCTGCAGGCTTGGTTAAGAGAAGGAATTAATATAGCTTTTTCCACACGTACGGGCGGAGTTGGTAATGGGGTTTATGAATCCTTGAACCTGGGCTTGCATGTAGGTGATCAGGCAGAGTCGGTTTTGGAAAATAGAAGGCGTTTTCTTAGCATTTTTAATGCCAACTTAGATGACATGGTAGCTTGTCAGCAGGTGCATGGCAATGATATAAGACGAGTTAATTGGATTGACCGGGGGAAGGGAGCCCGAAGCTTGAGTGAGGTTATCATGAATTGTGATGCCATGATAACTAATGAGCCGGGAATATATCTCATGAGCTTTTATGCTGATTGCATACCGGTGTATTTTTATGACCCGATAAATCGTGCCATAGGGATGGCACATAGCGGCTGGAAAGGCACTATGAAGAAGATTGTGGTTAATACTTTGGAGGCCATGCAGAAGGAATTTAATACTTCCGCTAACGAGCTGCAAATTTTTATAGGACCTGGTATAGGTGCCTGTTGTTTTGAAATACAGGCTGATCTTTTGGCAAAAGTAAAAGCTGAATTTAGTAGCTTTCATGATATAATTAATAATAGTGAAAATGGCTTTATTACATGGGATTTACAGGAGACCAACTTGCAGTTGCTGGTACAACAAGGACTTAACCCTCTTAATATTAGCACATGTAAGCTTTGTACTGCCTGTCATGCAGATAGTTTTTATTCCTATCGGAGAGAAAATGGGGATACGGGCAGGATGGGTGCTTTGATTGGTATTGAGTATTGAGGTGATAACTTGGCGGTTTCCAAAATTCTGGTGGTTGATGATGAGACCTATATTGTTGAATTGGTAAAATTCAATTTGGAAAAGGAAGGTTTTCAGGTCATCGTAGCCTATGATGGACTAAAGGCCTTGGATATAGTAAAAAGCGAATGCCCTGACCTGATCATCTTGGATATCATGCTGCCTAATATGGACGGACTCGAAGTCTGCCAAGTGTTGAAGCAGGATGCAAATTATAGCTTTATCCCGATTATAATGTTGACCGCTCGGGGTGAAGAAATTGATACGGTTTTGGGTTTGGAACTGGGTGCTGATGATTATATAAAAAAACCTTTCAGCCCTCGCGAGTTACTAGCACGAGTAAAGGCCCGGCTGAGAGCCATACGGATATTACAAGCCGAAAAGGCAATGGGTACTAAGGCATACGTCTGCAGAGATCTGATTGTGGTTCCTGATCAGCATGAGGTGTTTCTAGAGGAAGTGAAATTAGAACTAACCCGCAAGGAATTTGAGCTTTTAAGATTACTGGTGTCGCATCAGGGTAAGGTATTTACTCGCGAAGTTCTATTGGAAAAGGTCTGGGGATACGAATTTTCAGGAGATACCCGAACAGTAGACGTGCATATAAGGCATTTGCGGCAGAAACTAAATGATGACTCCAACTTTCCGGAATACATTGAAACCGTACGAGGTGTAGGTTATAAGTTTGTGGAATAACTTTGAGGGTGAACACAAATGACAGAATTTGATCAAGACAAAAAGACTATGAATGCAATTTTGAGCAGTATGGCGGAAGGGGTATTGGTGGTCGATCGAAGCTCCCGGATTATTCTGGCCAACAAGGTTGCAGAGAATATCTTCCTGGTACGGGAAGGGGTTTTATTAGGTAAGACCTTTTCTTTGCTCCCCGATTACGGAAAAATCAGGACGATGGTAGGTGGAGTATTAAAAACAGGCAAGGAAGTATTTACCGAGACATTAATCCGTCCTCATACCCAGATATTCAGAGTGCATGTTGCGCCTATTAAGGGAGATAACGGTAGCATTGATGGGGCAGTGGCGGTAATACATGATGTAACCGACGCTCGTAATTTTGATCAAATGAGGTCTGAATTTGTGGGCAATGTGTCTCACGAACTAAGAACTCCACTTACCTCGATTAAGGGTTTTGTTGAGACACTGATGGATGGCGCCATGGAAAACAATGTTCTATGCCGACGCTTCCTAACAATAATTGACAGTGAGACGTTTCGCCTTAGCAGGCTCATCGAAGATCTGCTTACACTGTCGTCAATTGAGTCCAAGGAGCGTGCAATGAACCTACGGTCATTATGTATAGCGCGTTCAGTGTGTAATGTAATGAACATTATGGGACCGCAGATTAGTGATAAGTCGCTTAGGGTTGATTATATTTACGAGCATGATTTATCCTATATTCTTGCAGATGAAGACCTGCTAAACCAGGTACTTATTAATCTGCTGGACAATGCCATCAAATATACACCGAAAAAGGGTACTATAACGATTAGGAGCCGTGTGCAGGATAGTCGTGTAGTTACCACGATAACAGATACCGGGATGGGTATTTCTCGTGAGAGTTTGCCTAGAGTATTTGAAAGATTTTATCGGGTTGACAAAGCTCGTTCCAGGGACAGAGGAGGTACCGGGCTAGGTCTATCTATTGTAAAACATATTGTAGAATCGCATGGCGGGGAAGTATTGGTAGAGAGCGAGGTAGGTAAAGGGTCTACCTTTGGAGTCAGTTTTATTGCATTGTAATGGAGGGTATTGAAGTGTCAAGCAGGAAGGCTAGATTAAAACGCAGGATAATGCAGAAAAGCTTATTAAAGATTGTCCTTTTATCCTGTTTAGCCTTATTAATTCTAGGACTTATCTACCAACTAGGGCAAAATACTTATTCGGCCATTGTCAAGCTAAACCGGGATATCAGGGTAGCAGAATATGGGCATATGGAAGATAAGCTTTCCGGAGAAGCTATTGTTCTAAACAAGGAGGAACTAGCTTCGGCTCAATTTGAAGGACGCTTTGAAAACATGGTTAAAGATAGAGAAAAGACCAGCAAAGGTACATTATTGGGCTATTACATAAGTTCACGGGGACAAACTCCACTCTGTGCTCCGATATCAGGTATATTCATGCGCCGAACTGATGGCTTGGAAGAAGTATTTCGGGAAATAAACCTGCAGGCGGTAAGTCCTGAGATTTTTAGATATCAAACTAGCACAGTACCAGAAGAAAAGCCTATTCAGGCCGGACAGGCTGTATATAAGATCGTGAACAACCTGGAACCAACCCGCTTGCTGGTTCATTTTCCATTAGACAATATAGACTTTGATATAGTGGCTAATCAGCAGGTGAATGTTATTTTAGCGGGAAAAGACTTAGGTATGGCTATTGTTAAGGATATGAAGAAGGATTTTGGCGAAATGTTAATGATCCTGGAATTTAACGATTTCCGAGAAGAATTGCTGAATCAGCGTTATGTCGGAGTAGAACTAGTATTTAATTCCCGCAGTGGTTATCTGATTCCTGAAAAAGCCCTGATTGAGAGAGACGGGAAAAAAGGAATATATTGTACCAAAGACGAAGATATTACTTTTAAGCCTGTAGATATTATAAAAATAAAAGACGGTAAGGCAGTTGTGGAGGGGTTGAACAAAAATGATATGCTGGTAGTCAATCCCAGCAACTATAATTAATGCAGGCAGGTGATATGATGGAAGTATTGCAGCAGAGGCTTATGGAAGTGCAAAGCCGGATTGAGCGGGCAGCGAAAAAAAGCGGTCGTAGTAGTCAGGATATTACATTGCTGGCAGTTAGCAAAACGGTTGATAATGCTACTGTTGCTCAGGCTTATGATCTGGGTATCCGGGATTTTGGTGAAAACCGGGTACAGGAATTTGCGAGCAAAATTCACAGCTTGCCCCAGGCCAGATGGCATATTATTGGTAGGTTGCAGACCAATAAGGTGAAGGATGTGGTAGGTAGGGCATTTCTTATTCATTCTGTTGACAGGTGGTCACTGGCCCAGGAAATTGATAAGAGAGGGCAGTATATGGAAGTGCCGGTGCCCGTGCTCTTACAGGTGAATATATCTGGTGAGGAAAGCAAGACGGGGCTTCAGGCTGATGAAGTAGAGAACTTTCTTCAGTCCGTAGGGGAGTTAAACTCTCTGAAGGTAATGGGTTTTATGACCATAGCAGTCTTGAGTTCTGAGCCGGAAGAGAGTAGGCCCATATTTCAAGAACTTGTTGCTCTAAAAAATAAACTGGGTAGAAAGAATTTCACCAATGTTGAACTTAAGTATCTGTCCATGGGTATGTCCCAGGATTATGAGATTGCCATCGAAGAAGGTGCCAATATTGTGCGCATTGGCAGCGCACTATTTATATAGATATAGGTGAATAGTTTAATATATTTCGTTTAAAAGGAGGAAGCAGTATGGGAGTCATAGACAATTTGTGGAAGTGGTTGGGGGTTCAGACGGAAGTCGAAGAGGAATACCATGAACTGCCAGTGTCGCCGGAGCGTGAAAACAAATTGGCGTCAAATATCGTCAGCATACACAGCGGCAAGAACCTAAAGGTAATAGTATGCGAACCAGAGAGATTTGAAGAGGTGCAGGCCTTAGCCGACCACCTTAAAAATCGCAAACAAATTATACTTAATTTTGAAGCTACCCCGCCGGAGGTGTCTCAGAAGATTATTGATTTTATAAGTGGTGCCGTCTATTCCTTGGATGGGCAGAGCCAACAGCTAGGGCACAATATCTTTCTTTTTGCGCCTGCATCTGTAGAAATTACTACGGACCACAAGACTTTGATGCGTAAACATGACCAGCAACGCCCTGAACCTTTTGGAGGAAAATGGTAATGGCTGAGAAGCTGGGTATAATAGGTTGCGGAAAAATGGCGTATGCCCTTTTAAAAGGAATTAGCCAGGGGCCTACTACTTATGCCGCTATCTATGCTTGTGATACCAGTAGTGAACGAACCGAATTATTTGCCCGCGAGTTCAATGCTATTCCCGCTACCCCAACAGAGTTGGTTGCCAAAGCTGACCTAATAATCCTGGCGGTAAAGCCGGGTCAGATTAAAATGGTACTGGGTGAGACAAGCGGACTTTGGGATAATGAGAAATTACTCGTTTCGATTGCAGCTGGTATAAAGACTGCGATGATTGAAGAGGAACTGGCTAAGCCGGTACCGGTAGTACGGGTCATGCCTAACACTCCATGTTTGATAGGTGAGGGTGCTTCTGCGCTTGCAGCGGGTAGATATGCCAGCCCGGCTGATTTAGATTTGGTGCAGGCTATCCTGAGCAGGGTGGGTGTATCGGTTATTATTGATGAAGTTTACATGGATGCAGTTACCGCAGTGTCAGGAAGTGGCCCCGCCTATGTGTTTCTGGTAGTTGAAGCCATGATGGACGCTGCCCTGCATTTAGGCTTAAATAGCGATATGGCTCGCCAGTTGGTTTTGCAAACCCTAAAGGGGAGCATATCTATGTTGGAGCAGACTGGAGAGCATCCGGCGGTTCTTAAGGCCCAGGTTACTTCTCCGGGTGGAACTACCATTGCAGGCTTGAGGGAGTTGGAAGCAGGCGGCATCAGAGAGGCGTTTTTCGCTGCCATGGAAAGAGCCTGCCAGCGCTCCATAGAACTTGGCGCAAATTAATCATTACAGGAGGTTAAGCGATTGATACAAATCATCCAATTCGTAAACATCGTATTTGAGGTATTGAACTGGTTAGTTATCGCACGGTGTATTTTATCTTTTGTGCGCCATAATCCCAATCAACCTTTGATAAGGTTCGTTTATGAGGTGACGGAACCTATAATGGGTCCCTTTAGGAGGCTAATGCCGTCAACTGGCGGGATAGATTTTTCTCCTATTATATTAATTCTGGCTATATCTTTGGTTCAGAGGCTGGTGATATCGCTCCTATGGGCCATTTTATAAATATATATGAAGGAGTAGTGGAATGCCTTTTCATGAACTAGAACTACTTGCTCCGGCCGGTAAAATGGATGTGCTGCAGAGTGTAGTTGAAGCCGGCGCTGATGCAGTTTACCTGGGTGGCAAGAGATTTAATATGCGGGCACTCAGACCAGATTTCAACTTTACCGACGAAGAGATTAAAGATGCAGTGGATTTTTTGCACCAAAGGAATCGGAAACTTTACATCACAGTTAACAACCTGTATAGCGATAATGAAATTGACGAGATTGCTAACTACCTTCTTTTTTTAAAAGAAGTAGGCATAGACGCTTTAATCGTTCAGGATTTAGGGATAGTTGCCATTTGTGAAAAGCTTAAGCTAGGAATTCCTCTACATGCTAGTGTGCAGATGGGCATCGCTAACCTGGAAGCAATAAAGGTTTTAGAACAAAAGAAATTTGAGCGAGTCATACTTTCCAAAAATGTATCTTTGCAAGAAATTGCAGAGATATCCGCTGATACAAGCCTGGGGATAGAGTACTTTTGTCATGGCGATCTTTGCATATCGCATACCGGTCAGTGTTTTATGAGTAGCTTTGCCGGTGGTGAGAGTGGGAACCGGGGTAGATGCAGTAAGCCGTGCCGCTGGCAATATGAGTTGCATGGGCTTAAAGACGAGGAATATTCGGGGTATCAATATTTTCTAGCCCACAAGGATTTATGTCTATATCCCCATTTACAGGAACTGGTTAATGCAGGGGTTAGTTCCTTTAAAATTGAAGGTCGAATGAGAAGTGCCGACTATCTTGCCCACCTGGTTTCCGTGTATCGGCAGGCCCTGGATAGGCTTATGGACCAGCCGGATTCCTATCGGATGGACGAAGATGAATATAATAATCTGCAGGAACACCGGGTTCGGGATTACACCGCAGGCAATCTTTTTGGACGTATGGGGCGAGAAGGTATCGGTTATGATGGCCAAAGGGAGCCATTATTTATAAGCACGGCTCAGCCTTTAACCCCTTTAAATATTGCTGATTATAAAAAGGATTCATCGGTCACCAGTCTACCCGTAACTGAATTGCCTGAATTGACCGTTCAGGTTGGTGGACTGGATAGTTTAAAGGCACTATGTGACCTGGGAGTGGACAATGTCATCTTGGGATGTGAACAAATCCGCCAAAATAGGCAAAACTGGACTCAGGAATTCCTGCGCAAGGCTTTGGAAATAGCAGAGAGCACCAAAACTAAAATATTCGTGGAAACGCCGCGGATTGTTAGCCAGAATGATCTGGAAACTATTCGCCGGGTTAGGCATATGCTTGAATCAGATCCCGTGTCTGGAGTAATAGTGAATGATTTGGGCAGCTTAAAACTCTTTAAAGACTCGGGACTGGAATTATGGGCAGGTTATGGATTAAACACCTTTAATCATGAAGCTGCTTCCTTACTACAAGAAATAGGTGTCAGCAGAATAATCGCCTCGTTGGAAATAGATGCCCCCCACCTGAAATCGCTGCTTGGTTCAGGAGCACCAGTAGAGTTAATAGTTCATGGATCGCTGCCTGGTATGGTGAGCGACCACTGCGTTATCCGAGCGGCTCAAGCAGAAGAAGAGGGCGAGTGTGGTTTATATTGCCTACAGGATGACTATGCATTGGTAGATCGTTGTGGTCAAAAATATAAAATAATTACAGATTATAATTGCCGAAATCACTTGGTATTCCCTTACGATCTGTGCCTGTTTCCACATCTGCCGCGATTGATGGCCTGGGGTGTAAAATCATTCCGGATAAATGGACAATACTATAGTCCTGAAAAATTAGCCATGGTTGTGGCCATCTATCGTGAAGCTATTGAGCAGATAAAACAGGGTAATTGGAATTCTCAGGACAATTATGCAAAATTGTTGGAACTTTCTCCAGAGGGTCTTACCGCTGCGTGTTTTTAGCATTATCGACTGAGCTTAACAAAAGGGGATGAGGAATTGATAACAGGAATGGAGATACGAAATCAGCAATTTGCCAAATCCTTACGGGGTTTTAACGAAGAAGAGGTAAAAAGCTTCTTGCTCAGGTTGGCGCAGGATTATGAAATAATCTACAGCGAGAATTCTCAATTGAAAGAAAGCATACAAAGATTGAAATATGAGCTGGAACGATATCGTAAAATGGAAGAAACCATGAACAATAGCCTTATCCTAGCCCAACAAACCGGAGAAATGTTAAAGGCTAATGCACAGAAGGAAGCCAGTATGATGCTTGAGGATTCCAAGCGGGTCATTGCAGATATGCTGACCGCTTATCAGGAAGTAGTAAAGCGTTTGAATCTATTTAATCTAGAACTTAAATCACAATTAAGCGGTGAACTGGAAATGTTAGATAAAAATCAGAAGAAAACAGAGGAATTATCTACTTTCTTTCATAATCAAGATGTAAAAGACCTCCTCGCCAACCTAAGTAAGTTAAAACTAGAGGAAAAGGTTTGATGTTACGGGTTGGTGAAGTCGTAGGGGGAGTGCGCCTGGAGGTGCGGGTGCAACCTCGTTCTTCCCGGAATCAGGTAGTAGGTGAGCAGGCCGGGGCCTTGAAAGTGAAACTGACCGCTCCTCCTGTGGATGGGGAAGCCAACGCTGCTCTAATAGGTTTTCTATCTGGCTATTTGAAAATACCTCGCAAGGATATAAATCTAATCAAGGGCGAAACCTCACGCAATAAGATTGTAGAAATAATGGGTATAAGCCCTGAAGAATTAAGGTCGAAAATGAATGTTTAGGAACTCTTTTGGGGCTTGTCATGGAATAAATGTTATTCCGTGATAGGCCCTTTAAAAATAATGGATAGGAGCATCGCTAGAAGTATAAGGGTGGCACCAATTAAGCCGTTGCGGGTTAGGTGCTCTCCGGCCCACCAGTATCCGGCTAGAGCAGCAAAGACCGGTTCAGTGGTCAAAACTATAGCAAAACGGGTAGGGGTGCTATATTTCTGCAGATAATTCTGAAGCAGGAAAGCCATAGCAGTCGCAAAGACGGCGGTCACAATAATTGCGAACATTGCATTGAAGGTTATCCTGGCTGGTATTGGTTCGATCATTAAACCGATAGCCATACACAAAAGTCCCACAAACAATATTTGGACACCGGTTATAGCTAAGGCATTATGCTGATGAGAGTAGCGATCAACATAAATAATATGGAAAGCAAAGCCAAAGGCACAGATTAGAACCAGCAAATCTCCGTAAGTGAGGGTAAAGCAGCCTACCGGAACAGAAATTAAATATAGTCCCACTGCGGCCATAATTACGGTGATGGTAGTAGTGACAGATGGCTTTTTCTTGTGCAGGAGTGAATAGATGATGGGAACCAGAACCACAGATACTCCGGTTATAAATCCGGCATTTGAAGAAGTGGTGTATTGCAGACCCAGGGTTTGAAACACATAACCAATGAATAAAAATAGCCCCAGTAGAGCACCAGTCCCCAGGGTAGAACGGCGTATTTTTATTATATCTTTAAAAGACAGGGCAGCTAAAACCAAAAAGGCCAGGATAAATCTTATTCCCAAGAATAGAAATGGGCCAATATCAGCTAACGCATTCTTTACTACTACGAAAGTAGTTCCCCAGATACAGGCGACCAGTATCATACACAATTCAGCTCGGGAGCGCATACTAAGGTTTTTCAGCATATATGCAACCTCATTTATGGAAATATCATATTGGTTAGATAACTTCATTAGAGTAACAGGAAAGCTGCACGATTTCAAGACGGGAGAGACACAAGGGGGATTGACAAGGGTTGAAACTGCAGGTTGACAAGGGGACGGGGTTGCTGACAACATTTCTTGAAATGTTGTCAGCAACCCCGTCCCCTTGTCAACCCAGTTTCAACCCTTGTAATCCCCGTGGCAAAATTATGTATAATCATTACTTTATCTCCAGATAATCTTGTTGATTTATTCATATAGCGGTATAATTACTCTTAATATATATAGTTACAATATAGTGAAGGAGTGTGGGATTGTTGAAGAAAATTGTTAAGTTGTTGTTGGTAGGCATGTTGATTATGGGGCTGGCATTATCAGCCGTGGGATGTACCAAAAAGGCGGCGGACGATAAGGCAGCACCGGATAAAGCAGCTACTCCCAAACCAGTTTTAACTGTAGGATCGGAAACTACTTATCCACCATTTGAGTTCTCCTCTGAACAAGGTGGTGAATATGTAGGGTTTGACATGGATCTAATCAGAGCGATTGGGGCGGCTGAAGGCTACGATGTAAAGATCAATACTCTGGGATTTGATGCCTTAATTCCTGCAGTACAGAGCGGCAATGTAGACTGTTGTATTTCGGCTATGACCATTAAAGAAGAACGGGCTAAGGCAGTAGATTTCAGTAAACCCTATTTCAAAGCCGGTTTAATTATTGCTGTGGGGCAGAAAACCGAAGGAATAAAAACTCTGGACGACCTGAAGGGTAAAAGGTTGGCAGCCGAAGTTGGAACCACTGGACTTGATGCTTCCAATGGCATAAAAGCTAAAGATCCGAAAACAACGGTGAAGGTGTTTAAAT
>JAQUUV010000019.1:6586-19552 GCA_028693695.1 Syntrophomonas sp. | reverse complement strand
TCAGGATTATGTTTATGGTGGTTCAGTCCTGGTAGGCAACAGCATTTTCCCCATCGCTTCGCCGGGATTTACTGCGGATAATATCCTCAATTCATACACTAATTCATACACTAATTCATACACTAATTCATACACTAATACTCCGGTATATTATAAATCGGATGATGGCAACTGGTATGATCTGCTTAGTTCAGCGGCCAATGATTACAGCTATTTGACGGCGGCGAACAAACTGCCAGTCAGTTCATTACCATCCATATATAGAACCTACCTGTTGGACAGTAGTGATAGAGCCGATTTAATTTCTGGTCTAGGGAGCATGGGCACTTTCGTGATTGCGAAAGGATCTAACCATCTATGGCATTGGAACTTGTCTCCTACGGATACACAGCTGGCGATTACCGGTAATAGCAGTGGGACTTTTACCGCTTCGAGCAGTACGGGAACATATGCCGGGCTTGAATATTCATTTAATGGGGCAACCGGCCTATGGCAGGAAACGGTAACCGGAAATGAAATCGGTACTGATGAAGTAACTCTTCAGGCAACTGCACCCGGCCATCCAACGATGCAGAAAAAGCAAATCATTAAAGTTGTTTCGAGCTTGAGCCCAAGTCCTGCTTGTTTTAATCCAGAGATAAATCCTAGTACAACGATTACCTTAACTGGTAGTGGAGGACTATGGAATGTAAATGATAATTTAAATGTTGTAGCGGTTGATCAGAACTTCGAGTCAGCAAATGTTATAAGCAATGTTTCCGTAGATACTAATAATATAACTTGTACGCTAACACCATCATATACTTATGATTCGTGTTATTATATCTATGTATTAAAGGACGGCGTTCCCATTGCAGCAACATGTTTATACAACGAGTTGATGCATCTCGAGTAGGAGGGGGCGGCTAACCCCCGTCCTCTCACACCAACCTACGTACCGTTTGGTATACGGCGGTTCATGTAGATTAACGACTCCTCTGATAAGTTTCGAGTAAGCTGACTAGCCCTTGCTCTCGCCAGTAGGCGAGTCCGAGGGCTTTATTTACCTGTGGAGTATTTGGAAGTCGTAAGTGCTCAGTATACAGGTGCATAACTGTATAATCTAAAATTTCTTAATTGATAAAAATAGCGAATCTTCTAAGGGTGCTTGGATTGGGCGACAGAGAGATATATCTGTCCTGATTAAATGTCAAAACATTCAACGAAGTTTCAGTAACCTACCATTATCAAATCCAGGTAACCCGTTCTGTATGTCTACTTCTGCTTTAACAGGTTTGGCTTTAGAAACCATAGCCATAGATACGGAACTAAACTATAAAGGAAAGATACATAATGTTTCCTACTCCTTACCATAATTAAAAATAAATTGAAACGTATAACTGCAAAACACTAAATATGATATAATTGTCCATAATTATACTTTTACTAACAAAATACCCCAAGATATTACAGCAAAGTTGATGTATTTCGCTATGCTTATCCTTGGTTGAATATATTGGTAGTGCAGGGAAAGAAGGCAGAATTAAATGAACCCCTGGTGTATCGGTAGAAAAGCAACATGGTATAAACTCATACTCATCTTGATTTGTTGTATCTCCCTCTTAGCCGTAGCTTATCCCGCGCAAGCAGCAGATATAGCCCCGGCCCCGGCAGCTTTCAAATCTCAGTTCTCAGATGTATCCTCTACCGATGCCAATGCCATATACATAAACTTCCTAGCAGGACGTGGAATCATCAAAGGCTATCCCGATGGAGGCTACCATCCCAATGAAGCACTCACCAGAGCTCAGGCAGCCACAGTCATCGTCAAAGCTGCCGGACTATCAGTAGACTCGGCATTAATAAGTCCCTTCAAAGACGTTAGTGACAAACACTGGGCGAAAGCCTACATAGCAACTGCTGCTAAAGCTGGATACATATCAGGTATGCCAGATGGCAGCTACCACTCCGAAGAAAAACTAACCCGCGCACAAGCCATCAGCCTCATCTTAAGACTATCTAAGCAAGACATAAGCGGAATAAAACTACCTGCTGGCCTTACCGACATAGATGACAAACACTGGGCTGCCCCATCAGTAGCATTAGGACTAGCCTCCGGCATGGTAGGAACCAGTGCCGACGGCAAACAATACCTTCCAGACGTCCCCTTCAGCCGAATCAACCTAGCCCATGCCTTAGGTGTGCTGTTCACCACAGACCCCGGGCTCTATGCCACAACCTTAGAAGGCACTCTCAAAGTAAGAGAAGGCATAGTGAAGGTACAGGCATCAGGAAGCCAGGAGATACAAGTAAAAACCGAAATCACCGTAAAATCTGGAGATACCATAACCATCGGAGCCAAAAGCAGTGCCGAGTTAAACTACCCGGACGGCAGCAGCATACTCATAAAAGAAAACACCCAGCTAAGTGTAGTAGAATCCCAAGGCAGAAAATACCTAAAAATAGATGGCAGTGAAGGAACTGCTGTAGACTGGTTAGACATCAAGCTAAACCAGGGCACCATCCTAGGCGGCTTAGCTACCAGACATGAAGGCAGTGGAAACGAAGAGCCTGCCAGTAGCAACAAAACCAGCGGAACATTATATAGACTGGGTAGCAGATTAATAGCCAGCCTGCAGGGCATAGGACTGCTAGCCGAAGAAGAAAATGAAAAGCCGCCGTGGTATGTAGCCAGCAAACAAAAGAAAGTCAAGATACAGGTGGATATGCCGTGGGGAGTAGCGGGCATAAGAGGAACATTCTTTCAGGTATCAGTGGCCAGCAATGGACAATCAAGCGTGGGCTGCCTGATCGGAAATGTCGAAGTAAGCAACCATGGCGTAACCGTACCCCTGACCGGCAACCAGAGCACCCAGGTGACCCAGGCAAGTGCGCCCCCGCCCCCGCCAACCCCCCTGCCTCCGGCAGCGGTGCAGCAGTTCGTACAGGAACAAAACTGGTTACAGCAGACTGCCCAGGTAATGCAGCAGGTGCAAGAAGCAGCACCTCCCCCGCCACCTCCGGCGGTAGAAATAACCGTGACGGCACCACTAGTCGAGCAGGTCACACCCCTGACCCCGGTAACACCAGTAGTTCCAACCGTGCCGACAACACCGATACTACCGTTAACACCTGCGGCCTCACCGCTGTCGGTATTACAGGTAATCAACCAGGCCATGCAGACCATAACTGCCAACCCGACCTCGGCTCCGGTAACAATAACCGTGACACCCACTTCGAGTGGAGTTATAGGGCCCGGTAGTGAGACTATCAACCATGCCCCGATGGTGAGCGGAGTAATGATAAGCGGCACCGCCCAGGTAGGTGAAACCCTGACCGGTATTTACACTTATGCCGATGCCGAAAACAACCCGGAAGGCAGTTCTACATATCAATGGTATACATCCAGTTCTACCGATGGAACGGATAAGACCGTAATTACAGGTGCTGCCTGTTTAACTTTTACTCTGACATCCTCTGAAATCGGTAAATATCTCTTTTTTGAGGTAACTCCGATAGCCAGCATCGGCAGGACTACTGGCACTATGGTGACGAGCGCGGCCTTTGGAACGGTTCTGGCTCGGCTGATTAATCCGGAGCCCAATCCGGTTAGTTATGCAATATTACTAACCAGCCCCGACAACTATTCTGTCCCGGTGCCGGGTTCAACACCGGGAACCACAAAGGTAGAAAGCCTTAACCTGCTTAGTGGGGCAACCCAATGGCAGTTCAAGGTGGGCAGCAGCGCCTTTGCCATTCCGGAATTGGATAGCACGGTCAGCGGAGCTGTCTATTACGCTGCCGGAATGGATGTGCCTATAGATATTGGCCAGCATCTGGAGTTGCTGGCAACTGATGCAAACCATGGAATAAAGGGATATGCGGATATAACCGTATTATCCGGACAGATAGCAGTTAACAATACTGGGGACGATATATCTGCCAGCTTCACCGACCCTAATTTCAAGCAAGCCGTATGGGAGTGGCTGGGGCATACAGGTAACCCAGGAGCCTTTTCCAAGCAGGATTTGATAAACAGAATGCCGGCTCAGAATGCCATGTTGATTATATATAATAGGAACATCACCAGCTTGGCGGGATTGGAAAACTTTGAAGGGACTGGATTAACGGAACTGAACTGCGAGAACAACCAGTTAACCGTTCTACCCCCATTACCGCAAGGATTAACATGGCTATACTGCTGGGGTAATCGGTTGACCAGCCTGCCAGAGTTGCCAGACAGTCTGGTGGGGCTCTATTGTTGGGATAACCAATTGAGTAGCTTGCCAACATTGTACCCTAATCTTCTGTACCTGGACTGTAGAAACAACCAACTGAGCAGTTTGCCAACATTACCGACTAACCTTACGTGGCTGTTTTGCTATGACAATTATTTGAGCAGCCTGCCATATTTGCCAAACACGCTGAGTGAGTTGCATATTCATAACAACTACCTCAACGTCTTTACTGCCGGTTCTATCAAGACCGGGATAGATGCTTGCCCGGCTGGCACCAAGGAAATTGCCCCTCAGTTCAGATATAGTTACATCGGTTCGCCTAAAAGTATCAGAACAGCGGCAACTCACCAGTTAACTCCCTCTGAATTGCAGCGGCAGGATAGTTCCGATGGTAGTTCAT
The DNA here is from genome assembly GCA_028693695.1 of Syntrophomonas sp. Classification (GTDB taxonomy): domain Bacteria; phylum Bacillota; class Syntrophomonadia; order Syntrophomonadales; family Syntrophomonadaceae; genus PHAA01. The sequence goes on along the minus strand of JAQUUV010000019.1, from coordinate 14,935 downwards.
GGAGCAATACAACGAATGGAATTATCGCCGACTTCACCTTCAGCAGTTCGAATCCAGCGATAGCAACTGTGGACAGCAGCGGAATAATAACTGCGGTTGCAGCGGGAAGCTGTAATATTTATGCCAAATATAAGAATATAGATTCAGAGTACACCAGAGCTGCTATCCCGGTGACAGTTGGTGGGGGAGTATTGGGTTACGAATTTGTGCGCAAGTGGGGATACCAGGGCAGTGGAGAAGGCGAGTTTGCATACCCATCGTATATGACTATGGACGGTTCGGGAACGCTTTATGTATCAGACCAAAATAATAACAGAATTCAGGCATTAAATACTTCAGGAGGGTTCATTAGAGAGTGGGGATCTTTGGGGACAGATAATGGCCAGTTTGATGCCCCCGGAGGTATTGCAGTAAGTGATTCCGGGGATGTTTATGTGGCCGACTATCAAAACAAACGGATTCAGCACTTTAATACATTAGGACAATTTATCGGGCAATGGGGAACTGAGGGAACAGGTGAGGGTCAGTTTGTTGGAGCATCAGGCGTAGCGGTGGATTCTTCGGGGAATGTGTATGTCGCGGATTACTATAACAATTGCGTTCAGAAATTCAATGCATCGGGTGAGTTTTTAAGCAAATGGGGTTCTGAAGGAGCTAATGAAGGCCAGTTTAATGGACCCGAGGGAATAGCGATTGATTCTTCAGGAAACGTATATGTAGTTGATTATGGCAATAATCGGATTCAAAAGTTTAATTCAGCAGGCGATTTCATAAGCCAATGGGGCTCATCCGGTAGTGGTGATGGCCAATTCAACGGTCCGTTTGCAATATGCACGGATCAATTTGGGGATTTATACGTAACCGATTGTGGTAATTATCGTATTCAGAAATTTAGTTGTTCAGGTGATTTCTTGAGTAAATGGGGTTCAAATGAAGAGGGTGATAGTCAGTTTTCAGATATAGGAGGCGTTGCAGTAGATTTTTCAGGAAATGTCTATGTTACTGATGGTATTATGTGTACTATCAATAAATTCAGACCGATTGGCAGTACTGGTAATTCAGAATCCCTTTTAGTTATAAATGATTATTCGGAACCAATACCTGGTTTAACAGAGGGAACAACTAGAATTGAAGAACTATACCTTATTGGTGGCGCTACCAAATGGCAAATTAATGTGCAAGATAATGCTTTAACAAGTATCCCCCAACTAAATTGCACCCTCTCAACAGTAACCATCCATGATTATCACGCGGAGGAAGACATAGCTATTACCGCTGGGAAACATCTGGTACTGTATGCCACCGATGATGAAAACCATATTAAGGGTTTTGCCGATATTATTATGAAAGCCAACTATATCGATTTCACCACCGGGTCAGGTACCATATCAGACCCCTACGTTATAACTTCCGCCCGTGGTTTAAATGATATAAGAAACGACCTTAATGCCTGCTATGAATTGGGTGCTGACATATACCTCGACTTAGACGCTTACGCGAGCGGTGAAGGTTGGCTGCCGATAGGTGACTTCGATAATGTATTTGCCGGAACCCTGGATGGGGCTGGTTATACTATAAGCTACTTGACTATAAACCGGCCGAATTCGCAATGCGTTGGTCTTTTTGGATTCATGGATTATGCTGGCTTGATACGTAATATCAAATTGGAGAATGTATCGATAAGTGGTAAGGATTATACCGGTGGAATAGTCGGAAGAGGCATGGGAACAATCAGCAACAGCTGCGTATCCGGTGATGTTACGGGCACTGGCAGTTGCACCGGAGGATTGGCCGGTCATAATTATGGCGGGAATATCAACAATTGCTCTGCTGATTGTACTATAACTGGTAACGGGAATAATGGAGGTCTGGCCGGTTATAATGAAGGGTCTATAGTAAATTCTTATGCCGGCGGTAGTATAACCGGTAATGGCAATAATAACGGAGGACTGGTTGGATATAATTATGGTACATGTAATATTACCAATAGTTACGCTATGGGGAGTGTGAACGGTAGTATTGCCGGAGGGCTTGTTGGTTTAAACTATGGATATGTTATAAACTCGTATTATGATCAGGATACCACCCAGCAGAATGATACAGAGAAAGGTGACCCCAGAATCTCGGATCAGATGAAGCAGCAGGTCACCTATACTGGGTGGGATTTTAGCTCGATATGGTCAATTACCCCCAACGATTATCCAAGACTTCAAAAATGCCCGCAGATATTTGCATGGCGTCTGGTTGGAATACCTGGGGTGCCTATATATAATTCAGGAAACAATACAATCACGGTCGAAGTTCAACCTGGCACGAATTTGCAACAACTGGTGGCTACATTTAATTTGTCACCGGGAGTATCAGCCAGTGTTGGCGGAATTGAACAAATAAGCGGAACCACCGTAAATGATTACTCCGAACCGGTAACATATACTGTAATCGATTCGGACAACATTTCCACCACATGGACGGTAGTAGTAGGCTTTTTAGCGAACGGTACCGGAGCTACAGATGATCCCTATATTATTAGCACTGCTAATGAACTAAATATGGTAAGAAATCATTTGAGTTCTTGTTTTGAACTTGGAACCAGTATCAACATGGATGGTTCTTTATTCGATAATGGGGAAGGTTGGCTTCCCATAGGTGATGGGAATAATTCTTTTACCGGAACCTTTAATGGAGCAGGACATATTATAAGCAATTTATATATTAATAGAGCGGGATCAGACTTTATAGGTCTTTTCAGTACAGTCACTGGACAAGGATCAATAATCAACCTGGGATTGGAAAATGTATCAATAGAAGGCAATAAGTGCGTTGGCAGCCTGGGTGGATATAATGAAGGACTAGTCTCTGACATTTATGCTACGGGAAATGTAAAGAGTAATACAGAATATAGCGGGGGTCTTTTTGGCGACCACTCAGGAGCAATTTCTAATTGTTATACCATGGTCAATGTAATCGGTGATTTATATGTCGGAGGCCTCGTTGGCAGTTATGGAGATGGAGGGGTAATAGACAAAAGTTATTCCGCGGGCACCGTCGATGGTGAAACCGAAACCGGAGGCCTGGTAGGACTTGATTATGGAGGAGGAACAACCAGCTATTCTTACTATGATACCGAGATCAGCGGCCAGTCAGATGATACTGGCAAAGGAGTACCAAAAACCACTGTTGAAATGAAACTGCAAGCTACTTTTGAAGGATGGGACTTCGGTTTAATATGGTCAATGAATGAAGGCATTGATTATCCTAAACTCAGATATTTTGTGAACTAGGCTCCAACAGCCGCACCGGTGGTAAGTAGTACTTCTCCAGGTCTATACAAGGATAGCCAACCACCATATATTAATGAATCACTATCAAGGGAAGATAAAAAAGGGTTCCACTTCCTGACCATAATTAAAAATAGACTAAAACATATAGTTGCAAAACATTCAATATGGTATAATTGTCCATAATTATACTTTTGCTAACAAAATAGACAATGATATTACAGCAAAATTGATCTACTTCGCTATGCTTATCCTTGGCTGAATATAATTGTAGTACAGGGAAAGAAGGCATAATTTAAATGAACCCTTGGTGTATCAGTAAAAAGGCAACATGGTATGGACTTAAACTCATCTTGATTAGTTGTATCTCCCTCTTGATCGTAGCTTATCCCGCGCAAGCAGCAGATACAGCCCCGACCCCGGCAGCTTTCAAATCTCAGTTCTCCGATGTACCCTCTACCGATGCCAACGCTATATACATAAACTTCCTGGCAGAACGTGGAATCATCATAGGCTATCCTGATGGAGGCTACCACCCGGATGAAGCACTCACCAGAGCTCAGGCCGCCACAGTCATCGTCAAAGCCGCCGGATTATCAGTAGAATCGGCATTAATAAGTCCCTTTAATGATATAGATAATAACCACTGGGCTAAAGCATACATAGCAACCGCAGCCAAAGCAGGATACATATCAGGTATGCCAGATGGCAGCTACCACCCCGAAGAAAAACTAACCCGCGCCCAGGCCATAAGCCTCATCTTAAGACTGTCAAAGCAAGACATAAGCGGAATAAAACTACCTGCCGGCCTCACCGACATAGATGAAAAACACTGGGCTGCTCCATCAGTAGCATTAGGACTGGCCTCCGGCATGGTAGGACTAAGTACCGATGGCAAACAATACCTTCCAGACGTCCCCTTCAGTCGAATCAACTTAGCCCATGCCTTAGGCGTGTTGCTCACCACCGACCCCGAGCTTTATGCCACAAACTTAGAAGGTACTCTCAAAGTAAGAGAAGGCATAGTAAAGGTACGGGCATCAGGAAGCCAGGAGATACAAGTAAAAACCGAAATCACCGTAAAATCTGGAGATACCATAAACATCGGAGCCAAAAGCAGCGCCGAGTTAAACTACCCGGACGGCAGCAGCATACTCATAAAAGAAAACACCCAGCTAAGTGTAGTAGAATCCCAAGGCAGAAAATATATTAAAACCGATGGCAGTGAAGGAACAGCCATAGAATGGTTAGACCTCAAACTCAAACAAGGCACCATCCTAGGCGGCTTAGCTACCAGACATGAAACAACAGAGGACGAACAACCCGAGAAAGATAAAACTACCGGACAAATATATCAGCCAGGCAGTAAGTTAATAGCCAGCCTGGACGATTGGAAACTACTCGCGGCAGAAGGTAACCAGCTACCCTGGTATACAGCTTCCCAACAAAAGAAAGTCAAAATTCAAGTAGACATGCCCTGGGGAGTAGCTGCCATTAGAGGAACCTTCTTTGAAGTATCCGTAGCTACTAATGGTGCTGCCAGCGTCAGCTGCTTAACCGGCAATGCCGAGGTAAGCAACCATGGAATAACCGTACCCCTGGTAGGCGGACAAGAGACAGTCCTAACAGCATCAACAGTACCCCCGACCCCTACTACCCCAATGAGTAAAGAATCAGTGAAAGAATTCTTAGCTGAAAAAGTCTGGATAGAAACCACTGCCCAGGTAATGGATCAAGTGCAAGAAGCAGCACCACCGCCCCCACCCCCGGCGGCAGCAATAGAACAACAAACAGTTCCAACCATAAACCCAGAGCAGATACAACAGCCTGCTGCGCCTATTCAACCTACTGTACCAGATCTGCCAACAACAGCAGTACCCCAGGTAAGCCAGATGCTAACCACCTTGGAAATAGTAACCCAGGCCATGGAACAACAAAGCAATACAGTTCCAACTACTCCAGTTATTGAAAACCAAAATAACAACATTAACAATACAACCCATAGTACTAACCAGACAATAACCGTCCCGGTAGTAGCAGGTCAGCCACTGATACTATCCAGTGGAGTAAGCTTTAACTTGGGACAAATGAACATACCTGCCGGAGCGACTGTAAGCGTACATGAAGTCAGCAACCCCGACATAGAAACATCAGGCATGCAGGCAGCAGGTAAAATAGTAGACATAAACTTCAACAATATGACCATAAACCAAGCAGTGCAGCTCACTCTGCCCCTTAATCAAGGAGTAGACCCGGAAAAAGCCGCTATCTACCTATACAACAACGGAACCTGGGAATACCAGCCCTCCCATTATGAAAACGGAGCAATAGTAGCAACCGTTACCCACTTCTCCATCTATGGAGTATTAGCAGATACCAGCCCACCCGCTAATCCGAGTATCAGTCAGGGAAATATTAATTCAACAAGCGCAGAATTAATACTGTCCGCCCAGGATAGTTCAGGAGAAATACACTACCAGATATATAGAAACGGAGAACTCCTAACTAAGACTAGCAACAACAGCTATACCGATAATGGACTTGCCGGTGGAACCATCTACCATTACCAGGTAAAAGCCATCGACCGCTTTAACAACATATCTGACTTCAGCAGTATCCTGGACATAACGACTACCGCAGAACAGCCAACTTTGCCTTTACCTTCAGACAATGCCAGATTAAGCAGCTTGAGCTTGAGTGAAGGCAGCCTTACTCCAACTTTTTCCCCGGAACATCTAACCTATAACGTCAGCGTGGCCGAAAGCGTATACAGTGTCAACATATTTGCGGTTACCGAGGACCCTCTGGCAAGTATAACAATACCCAATCCGGTATGGTTAGATACCGGTGTGAATACTGCTAATGTTATAGTAACTGCCGAAGATGGAACAACGACTAAAACGTATACGTTAAACATAGAGCAGGACGAGGCTCCGCAGCCCCCATCCCCACCTTCCAACAATGTTAGACTAAATAGCTTATATCTGAGTGAGGGTATCCTCAGTCCAACTTTCAGCCCGGAACAACTAACATACAACGTCAGCGTGACCGAAAGCGTATACAGTATTAACATATTTGCGGTTTCTGAAAGCCCTCTGGCAAGTGTAATAATACCTGATTCGGTATCACTTAATATAGGGGAGAACACTGCTAATATTATAGTAACAGCTGAAGATGGAATAACAACTGAAACGTATACCTTGAATATTAATCGGGTTGCGGTACCAAGTAGCACCATAAGCCCGACAACCTATGACTTTGATAAAAACATCTCCACCCAGGCGGATGTGGCCGTTACCATGACTCTAAATGGCAACACCCTGATCAACATTACCAATGGAGCCTATACCCTTATACCAAACACCGATTACATCGTCAGTGGAAATATTATAACCATCAAGAAAGAATACCTAGCAAACCAGTTGGTGGGAACCACTATCCTGGCGTTCATCTTCAGCGCCGGAGCCAGCCAGACATTAAGTATAACCTCAGTGAATACTGCTCCGATAGCATCCGGGGTTTATATCAGCGGAACCCGTAACGTAGGACAGATGTTGACCGGGCATTATACCTATTACGATGCCGATGGCGATGAGCAAGGTGGATCTACTTTTCAATGGTACCGGGCCAGCCTGACCGATGACTCATATAAGACGGTTATTTCCGGGGTCTATACCGCAAACTATACCCTTACCGCATATGACATTGAAAAAAATATTTACTTTGAGGTTACTCCAGTAGCCGCCACCGGGCTGTTGATTGGAACACCAGTGTTAAGTAGGGCTGTACATCCGATAAGCAATACCAGTGGAACCATTAATGCAGATACTATCTGGACACTTGCTAACAGTCCTTATTACGTAACGGGCAATGTCACAGTGGCAGCAGGCAAGACACTGACCATCGAGCCGGGAGTAGTAGTCAAGTTTGCCGACAACGTAGGATTGTATGTAAGCGGTAACCTGATAGCACAGGGGACAGAAGGAAGTCCCATATACTTCACCGACGTACGGGACGACTCAGCAGGAGCGGATGATACCAACGGAGATGGAGCAACGAGCAGCCCTGCAGCCGGATGGTGGCGAGGAATCCAGGTAGTCAATGGGGGCAATGCCACCATAGACTACTGCACTGTAAATTATGGGGGGTATACCGTTAATGGCTATATTTTCGATAATCGCGGAGGATATCGTATCGGAGATCGCTACTATTTTTACAACCTGTGCAAGATCGGTACCGGGATGCTCAGCGTAACCAATTCCACTATCAGCAACGGCGGAGACTATGGCATATTAATAGCAAATAGTTCCGAAGTCCATACCGTCAGCAACAATACCATTAGCAGCAATGCCTATTACGGTCTGTATATCTACAATAGCCCGGCGGCGCATACCATCACCGGCAATACTATAAACAACAACGGCGATATAGGCATATATATCAATGCCAGCGCGGGAGTTAATACCATCACCACCAACAACATCAATCACAACGGTGGTTATGGCATGTGGTTGAGTAACAGTGCGGGAGCACATGTAATCACCGGCAACACCATCAGCAACAACGGCGGTGGGATAGCATTAAGCAGCAGCGGCAATCCCAATATTGAAAACAACACCATCGATAGCAACACCCAGTACGGGATCCATAGTATAAACAGTGATTCGATTATTTTGAACAATACCATTACCAACAACAGCAAATATGGCTTGCATATAGAGGGAGCTTTGGTTCCTAGCAGCGTAACAGGCAACACCATCACCGGCAACACTTTAGGACCGATTGAAATGGCCGGGGGCGATGCCAATGGATTAGTGCTGGTAAATAACACGGACACAGACCACAAGTATATAGCAGTAAATGGGAGCACCGTTAATTATGATACCACCTGGCCTAACCAGGGCTATCCATACTACGTAACCGGGAATGTAACGGTGGCAGCGAGCAAGACACTGACCATCGAGCCGGGAGTAGTAGTCAAGTTTGCCGACAACGTAGGATTGTATGTAAGCGGTAACCTGATAGCACAGGGGACAGAAGGAAGTCCCATATACTTCACCGACGTACGGGA
>JAQUUV010000019.1:0-6486 GCA_028693695.1 Syntrophomonas sp. | reverse complement strand
TCGGAGATCGCTACTATTTTTACAACCTGTGCAAGATCGGTACCGGGATGCTCAGCGTAACCAATTCCACTATCAGCAACGGCGGAGACTATGGCATATTAATAGCAAATAGTTCCGAAGTCCATACTGTCAGCAACAATACCATATCCAGCAATGGTTATTACGGTATAAATTGCTACAATAGCAGCCCGGTAATTCAGGGAAATGATATCTATTCTAACAATGTTGGATTATACTGTGCATCCGAGGCTAATCCGGTTATAGGCGGATCTGTAGCCAATAGAAACTCGATCCACAATAATAGCGCTTATGGAGTGCAAAATGTAAATACTTCACTAAGAATTAATGCCCAATATAACTGGTGGGGAGACGCATCAGGACCATATCATACAACAACTAATTCTTCAGGTTTAGGAAATAAAGTAGGTGATTACGTGGATTACAGCAATTATTGCACTAGCCCGTAAGACTACCAATAATAATTGAGAAAGAAAGACGAATGACTGGGGAGGAGAATTACCACTTCATCTACGGAAGGGTAGAGGCAAGAGCAGGGCGGGAACCGGTCCCGATTGTCACGGTACGTTAATATTATAGTTATAATCGTCTATGGTATAAATAATTCTATATCTACCTACACGTAGTCTATATTCTCCCGGTCTACCTTCCAACGGTTTAATATCAAGGTTTTTATGCTTAGGATCTGTAGCTAGCAGACGCAGGGCATCAACAATTCGACGATTGAATGGGCTGTTCACGCGGGAAAGATATGATTTCTCCAGTATTTTCGATCCAGACTCTTATACTGTAATGATTCACCCAGATGCTCAATTTTAATATTATCCGACTGATCCAGGTCGGTTATAGTGCGGGCTACTTTGAGTAGAAGGTCATAGGAGCGAGCACTCATCTTAAAACGGTTGAAGACATTTTTAAAAAGCTCTTCTGATTAGCTATCTAACCGGCAGTATTTCGGAATATCAAATGAAAAACAAGACCGAATATGTGATGCCAGCTATTCCCCAAAGTAAAACCGTATAATATAATGGTAATAAATAACAGAGTTGAAGAAAGCCGGAAATTAAAAGGAAAGATAGCAAATGCCTTTAAAATTTATTATGATAGAATAAAAGGAATTAAAAGGTATGATAGGAGGTTTAAAGCATGGCTAATGCATACGTTATAGATGGTGATTCCATTAGGCTTCCCAAAGAAAGTAGCCAGAAGTTGAAATTGAAGGAAGGCATGGAATTAAAGGTTTTATCGGACGAGGTGGATGGAGTTTTAATATTGAAAGTAATTGCAGGAAAGAAAAAAGACTTTTCAGGAATAAAAGGCATAGGTAAAGAAATTTGGCAAGGTATTGATGCACAGGAATATGTAAATCAGGAGAGAAGTGAATGGAATTAAATAAGAATTTAAGGATTTTTGTAGATACTGCGCCGATAATATACCTTATAGAGGAACACCCGGTTTACAGCCATGAGGTTTCTGAAATATTCGACAAAACATCAACGGGGAATATACAGGTAATTACATCAGTTATAACGTTAATTGAAGTTTTGACCAAACCCTATAAACTAGATCAAATTGATTTAGTGAATACCTATAGAGATTTCTTTTGTAATTCAAAAGGTTTTTCGGTTATAGACATCAATACTGATATAGCTGAGCTAACTGCGAAAATACGGGCTGAGTTTGGGTTTAAGCTGCCAGATGCTGTCCAATTGGCTATTTTTGAACATAACGGATGCGATTATTTTATCACAAATGATAAGCAACTAAAAAAGTATGATATTAACCGGGTTCACGTCTTGGGTGAAAACAATTAGGAGATAAGCAGATATTTTTTATGTTCAAAAGAGCCTTTGTTTTTAAATTTACTTTGGGCTTTATAGGTTCCTCCAGTATTTCCTATCCAGACTCCTGTACTGTATCGCTTCAGCCAGGTGTTGAAGTTTTATGGAGCAGGAGTATGTAAAGGACAGTTATGGCATACTTGACATAAAAGTTCAGCTAAGTGCCGGTGAATTAGTAGATGTTGAAATGCAAATCGGAGATCGAGCCGACATGGAGAGGCGCAGCACCTTCTATATCTGCCGTATGTTTGGTGATCAGAAGATCATTAAAGGAAAATATAAGGACCTAAAAAGAGCTATAGGTATAAACATACTAAATTTTGTGCGCATCAAAGACAGTAAACGCTACCACACAACATTTAGGCTACAGGAACTTGAAGAACATATAGAACTGACGGATGCAATTGAGATACACTTCATTGAGTTACCCAAACTGAAAGAGGAAATGGCGAATCACGAGAACCCACTAGACCGGTGGGTAATGTTTCTGAAAGGATGGGATGACATGAAATTGCTAGAGAGATTGTCAGAAGAAGACCCGGCCATAGCCCAAGCCAGACAGGCCCTGGAAGAAATGGCAGCCGACCCTAGAGCTAAAGAAATCTATGAACAAAGACTAAAGGCCATCATGGACAAGAATTCCGACCTATACGAAGCCGAGTTGAAAGGCGAAACTGAGAAAGCCTATAATGTTGCCCGTGTAGCATTGTTGGAAGGGATAGGAACGGCAATTGTATCTAAGATCACTGGCCTGCCCCTAGAGACCGTCCAGAAATTGCAAGCCGAACTTCTGAACTAAGCTAGTCAAGCAACCCTAAATACAAAGGTTCTTCTGAAGGCATTAAGCTCTGGGGGGAACCTTTCTCGTTTCTGGGAAACAATCGCCAGCCCCCCTTTTTAGCAGAGCCGAAACCGCAACGATCGTTTTGAAAAACTTTCAAAAGTCAGGAATTATCTAGAAAATATAATAGCAAGAAGACCCCGGTGGATCTTTTTGCTATATGGGTCAGTTTATCAAACACTTACCATGCTTCGCTTCCGCCCATAATTGCTATAAAGGGAAGATAAAAGTTGTTTCCTTCTCCTGACCATAATAAAAAATGAAATTTAAAAATATACTGCAAAAAAATCAATATGGTAGCCAGCAAACAAAAGAAGGTTAAGATACAAGTAGACATGCCGTGGGGAGTAGCGGCCATAAGAGGAACCTTTGTAGTAATAACCGTAGACCCCAGCGGCCAATCAAGCGTAGGTTGCTTGACCGGAGAAGCCCAAGTAACAAATGGAGGTGTAACCGTACCCCTGACTGGGAACCAGAGCACCCAGGTGACCCAGCAAAACGCGCCTCCACCTCCGCCTGTAACCTTGCCCCCGGCAGCGGTGCAACATTTTATACAGGAGCAGACCTGGTTACAGCAAACTGCCCAGATAATGGAACAGAACCAGGAGGCTACGCCCCCGCCGCCGCTACCAGCAACACCTGAAATGGTATTGCCCGGACCGGTACTAACCCAGCCAATAGCACCGGTAACTCCGATAACAAATCCGGCAGCACCAATATCGATAATAGAGATTATCAACCAGGCTATGCAAAATATAGGCGCGGGAACGACTACGGTTGCACCTCCGGTAACTACGCCTCCAACCGTTGTTCCAAGCAGCGACACGACTACCAGTAGAAACCATGCTCCGACGGCCAGTGGTGTAACGATAAGCGGAACAGCTCGGGTAGGTCAGACCTTAACTGGACACTATGCCTATGAAGATAATGAAAACAACCCGGGAAGGATGTTCAATATTTCAATGGTATACCGCCAGCACTGCCGAGGGAACCGATAAAACAGTCATAAGCGTTGCCCAAAGCGTATACTACAGTCTTACCGCAGAAGATATCGGCAAATATATTTTCTTCGCAGTGACCCCGGTGGCCAGCAGCGGAACCACTACTGGCACTTCGATCTTAAGCCCGGCCAGCGGACCGGTAGGAGAGCTTAACCAGGTTCCTACCGCCAGTAATGTATCGATAGATGGAAATACACAGGTGGGTCAGACATTAACTGGACAATATACTTACGGAGACTTTGACGGAGACCCGGAAGGGGTAAGTACCTATCAATGGTACCGAGGATTACTAGCTAATGGCTCGGACAAAGTCGTCATTACCGATGCTTCCAATATTACCTATACAGTGATAGGGCTAGATGTAGGTGAATACCTCTTCTTCCCCCACTGATACCACGAATCAATTCTTTGAGCGGTCCACCTGCCATCGGTTGATAATACAATGAGCCGCAATTATAGTCAGTTAACCGGAGGAATAATAAACCCTGACCATCAGGGGAAAGATACGGAGCATAATCAGCCGTATCAACTGGTCCGCTTGTAACAGCTAACTCTTTACCATCCGCTGTTCTGTGCCAAATTCGCTGCCCTGGGACCAGGACACCAGCTTGCTCTTGGCCTTCCCAGCCCAATGTTTCTGTTCCCCTACAGAACAAAATGCCGTTTGCAGGAGTTGATAGCCACCTGGGTTGAGTATCAACCTGACCAGTTTGCCCACAATCAGTAATTTGACCAGTTTTCACGTCAACGATATGTAAGCGTTTCTGAATAGTCGCTTCCCGGCCACCACCTGCAATATAAGCCAGTTGACTGCTGTCAGGCGCCCAATCAAACCATTAGGCATAAGCCAATCCACCACCCAGATCGATCGTTTTTTTTTGCGGTATATTTAGCACTTGTATGGCGACCCCATCGGCCGATATTGAAGCCGAATTGGGCTTTAAATAGTAGGCCAGGCAGCGTCCGTTCGGGGACCACTTTAGCCCGGTGGCGACTCGGGTATAGATTTCGTTTTCCATTTTACTAGCTTTACCTAGGGTCAGTAGATTGGTATGATCTCCTTTTAATGTGATCTGGTCAATTCGCAGAGGCTGTTTTTCATTTCCGGGCAGAGAAATGGCCAGACTTTGCCCATCCGGTGACCAGGCCAAGCTCTCAATTATTTCGCTGTTCTGTGGCCACAAGCTTGTTGTGGCGACCACGCCGGTTTTTAAAGAGGAGATTTTTAAGTTGCCATCTGGAATATACCCTTCTTGAGTGTCTTGGGTGGTATAAGCAAGCAGATTTTCTGTTGGCGACCAGGATGGGGTAATATAGACTGGTCTTTCGTCCAACTGTATAGCGCCAGTCCCATCGGCCTTGACCACCCAGAGATACTGTTTACCGGCATGTTCATCACTGGGATCGCTCTGCAGATAGGCTAACCACTCACCATTTGAAGACCAACCCACGATTTCTGCTGGGCCAGACGCTGTTAGGCTAATTGGTGGGCTATCAGTCTGCCTGCCATCTACCAGCCACAAGCGGCCATCACTGGTGAAAGCTACTCGGGTGGCAAAAGCCGCCGTCTCAATCCGTTCCGGCTTGGGGAGTGGGACTGGTTGGCTGGTGGTGATTTGAGCCATTGACGCGGCTTGATCCCATTTGACCCGGCCCCCCAGGGCGGACGCCAGAAAATTGAGGGAGACTTGCAGTCGATTGTTTATGATTTGCGGTGGGGTTGCGAGTTCAAACTGACGGCCATTTTCCCAAACTTTCCGATCACCTGGTTGCAGAATAATCGTTTGATTATCTTTAACGATGGTAGCTGCATTAGTGGCTGAATCCCAAGTCACGCTGGCTCCTAAAGCGTTGCTAATCTCCCGCACAGGTACGATTAGCCATAAATAATTGCTCTCATCGCTCTGCAGCCGAGGCGGCTCAGACAGTTCAAGTTTTTGACCGTTTATAGTGACCGTAATTGCTGATTGGTCAGCTGAAACAGGTGAAATTAAAGGAAGGGATTCCCGGCTAATTACTTTTTCTGTTTCCATATCAATTTTTAGAAGTAAGTTTACCCCTTTATAATTGGGGGATTCACCGCTGTATTTAACACAGACCACAGAAAGAATGTTCCCATCCAACGATGGTTTTATATCGGGGTTGGGATTGCAATAGCCATTTGAGTCAAGTCTACAATTAAAATAATAATCTCCTCCGGTCAACTGTTCCTCCATATTGAAAGATTTTTCGGCTTCGTCCCTTTTTTTATAAGCGAAGTTGTAATATCCATCCAACGTACTGGAGGGAAATCCAGCATAGGCGTCATGGCTGAAAACATATTGCATTATCCCAAGACTCCTTTGTGGAGAAGAATCACCCATTTTCGAATTGTTGAGAATAGGACGGTTCGCATCTCTGCTGTTAATGTACAGACCACTCTGACTATTAAAAGTATAATTCCAGTCAAATTTATCTACCACGAAATCCCAGGTTAGCGGTAAATAAGTAATGCCTCGAAAATTTAAGACAGGATACGATGCTTCTCTATTTTCTAAAAATTCGTTTGAATTTATTGTATTAACCGCAATTTTGTAATCCGGTATTGTGGCAGTAAACTCTTTCGAGTTTGGAGTCTGGGTGCTATATGTTTTTAATTTCAATGTGCAAGGTTTAAATCCCCGCCTTACAGGCGGGTAAGGTTTAGCAGTTAGTAATTCAGCCATATTATACTCAAGGGGTGAGTAAAATAATGGTTGAATACAGAAAAAGCAGTCATGCCATCTATGATATAAAATATCATGTA
>JAQUUV010000204.1 GCA_028693695.1 Syntrophomonas sp. | reverse complement strand
ATCGTAGCAAAAACCAAGAAATGCAGCAGGTAGACTGTGGCGCCATAACCACATGGGGAATCCGGTTAATATGATAAGTATACAACCAAAAATTATCATCCAGCCCAACATTTTTTGGCCAGCGTTGTATTTATCCTGGGGAGGAGCTTCATCAACCTTAATAAAGGGTATATATCCACCCATTACTTTTAACCATTGAAAGTCTTCTTTGGAAAAGTTGGTTATGGTGTCGATGAAGCGGGAAAACCTATCGAAATTTAACAGGATGTAGAGAGCAGGGCCGACCGTAAATACAACACCAGCCCATCTGTGAATAAGCGAAGCATTAGCGAACCCGCCAAAGATATTGCCTATGATATCGATATTCCAGTAAAATGCAATTCCAGTCAGACCAAGAATAGTAAAAGCTGTTAGATGTACCCAATGCATGGTCCTGGTTTGGGTTCCATGTTTTAAGACCTTTCCTTTAATATTGCTCATTGATTCCCCTCCCTAATTATGCAGCTTCATGTGGCTTGCTTTTCAATTCCGTAATGAAATTCGGGATGTCCTTACCATATTTGGTATGAAGCAAATGATGGGCCTTTTCGCTAACCGGCTTTACTTCGCCGGGAGAGAGGAAATCCTTATAAATCTGAGCTATTTCTGGATTCTCATGAGATTTCCGAATGGCCATTTTTTCATCCAACGCATACAGTCCGGCGGCTCTTTTTTCAATATAGTCAGTACTTGCAGCAAAAGCATCAAATCCTAACTTACTAAAAGCACCTAGAAATAGAGCCGAAACCGTCAGCATTCCAGCTCCTTTAAAAAATTGCCGCCTGTTCATGCCTTCTCTTTCTGTAAAAAATTTCATTTTTCTTCCCCCCTAATGCATTTCTCTTCTGATGGGCTGCCCACCACCGTTTATGCAACCGCCAGGACAGTTCATAACTTCTATGAAATGGTACTTGCTGCGACCTGCCAGTACATCTTCAATAAGCTTATCAACATGTTTGGTTCCGGTTACAATTGCTACATTTACCGGCAGAGTTTTGCCTAGATCTTTAACGGGTATCTCTACGCTGGCTTCTCTCACCGACTGAAGGCCTCTGACTGCCTTCAAGTCAACTTTATCCAGCGTCTTTCCACTCAGTATTTCATAGGCGGTTCTCAAAGCCGCTTCCATGACGCCCCCGCTTACTCCAAATATGGTGGCAGCTCCAGTGGAAGCGCCGATGAACTTATCGGCATCTTCATCCGGCAGTTTGTTAAAATCAATACCATTTTCCTTAATTAAGGCTGCCAATTCACGGGTAGTTATAACGGCATCAACATCCTGGTATCCGCTGGATATAAATTCAGGCCGGTTGCACTCGGCTTTTTTAGCCGTGCAGGGCATTACTGAAACCGAATAAATATTGGCCGGATTTACATTAAGCTTGGTAGGCAAATAGGTCTTGGATACCGCGCCAAACATCTGTTGAGGAGATTTGGCAGTAGATATATAGGGAAGAATTTTAGGATACTTGTCTTCTGCATACTTAACCCAGGCCGGGCAGCAGGAGGTAAACTGGGGTAAGGGCCCCTTGTTCTCATAGCCTTTCACTCCCAGGGCTCCATATACTCGGTGAATTAATTCAGTCCCTTCTTCCATAATAGTTAGATCGGCTGTGAACTCGGTATCATATACCTTCCTAAAGCCTAATTTTCTTAAAGCTGCATACATCTTGTGCTTGACATTCGTGCCCGGCTCCAGACCAAATTCTTCTCCCAATGCTACTCGGACTGCCGGAGCTTCCTGAACAATTACGAATTTACTTGAATCAGCCAGCGCCTTCTTAACCAGGTCAACCATACTGGCGTCCTCAATTCTGCCAAAAGGACAGTTTATTAAGCATTGCCCACAGTTGATACAAAGATTATGGTCGATTTTATGCCTCTGTCCTAACAGTCCACTAATTGCGCCTGTGGGACATATAGAAGTGCAATGATCACAGGCTCTACAATCGCTGGTTACATTAATAATACCTTGGGTTAATACTGTACTCATATCTTTCCTCCTTTGATGCAGTACTGTAAATTATTAAGCTAAACCATAACACCTCCTGTTCATAGAAACCTGTTTAAAATGACCTATGCAACCATCTCCTGTTGCATTTCGACCTCCCATTTAGATGCACGTATATAAGCTCCATTTGGAGCGTTAATTGAGATAGACCCGCCAAACCAGGGCTTTGACGGGTGAAATAAAAATGTGGGGGGATTTGAACAAAAAAACCACGAAAGCATTACCCCTAGGGGTAAACCTTCATGGTTTTGTTCACATATTAAAATAAGTAATTGAAAAGTAATTTTAGCACTCTTCCGAATGCTTTATTTTTAATACTAAGCCTCTGCAATTAAGGTTTCATACCTTTATTTGCAATTATCAATCGGTTTCCTTTCCAATCATCATGATAGGCTCAGTAATGCAACAGTTACAGTGATCTTTGCTTCTGTTGACCCGCTCACCAGATCAGACCAATAAATACACAAAAAACCAGACCCTGTGTAAAGGTCTGGCTAAAAGGCAACAACAAACAAGCCTTTCTAGCTTCCCCTTTCCACATTGGGAGGCGCAACCGTTTCCCGTTACACCCTATAGGTCTCAAAACCATGGATACAACTTTAGGTCATGAGACTCGGAGATTAAAGACTAACCATTAATTACTAGTTTATACTAGTGTGATTGTACACCGCATCTTTAATTTATGCAATAAAAATTTCTAACTATTTGTTTACTAGCGAATACTAAGGATACTGTGAGGATGGATGTTGAAGTGTAGATATGGAAGGGGACTTCGGCTGGATTTTTCCAAATAGTGTGTTATACTGGTGTCCAAAAAGGAGTGGAGGGGAAGTTTTGAAGGTTGCGGTAGTGGATGGCCAGGGAGGCGGGATAGGAAGAATTATCGTCGAAAAGCTGCGCCAGGAGATGAGAGATGACTGCCATATAATTGGATTGGGAACCAATGCGGTAGCCACTTCCCTGATGTTAAAAGCCGGTGCCAATGAGGGAGCCAGTGGCGAAAATGCGGTGGTTTACTGTGCAGCCAGAGTGGATGTGATTGTAGGCTCTATTGCCATTATTGCCGCCAACTCTTTTTCGGGTGAACTCACCCCGCGTATGGCAGAGGTCATTGCTTCTACCGATGCAGTGAAGGTGCTTATTCCTCTGAACCGTTACGGCATAGAAGTCAGTGGGGTGGTTGATGAGCCATTGCCATTACAGGTCGCTCATCTGGTTGGGCGGGTGAGGCAGATATATAATAAGAGACAGGTATAGTTGTGACTAACACAACTTTCGTAGTTGACGGATTATGCGACTTAAAGGGGACCGGGTATAGCTGTTGACCGGAAGCTGGGTGCGTGTTGTGGGGACGGTCCTTTTGACACGCCAAATAGGAACCGGCGAGGCGTGTCAAAAGGACCGTCCCCACAACACGCAGTCAACAGCAAAATCCCGTTCTCCCGTTTATCGTTATTAGAAATATCATCAGTTTATTTGTTGCGCATAATCCATTTACTGTGAAACTTGAAAAAATATTTTATATGGAAAGGTGGGAGAAGATAAATGTGTAAAAATATGCCTCCGCTGGAGCTGGCTATCCAATTTCATGGACATATCTGTCCGGGTCTCCTAATGGGTATCCGGGTAGCAGAATTTGCGCAAAAGCACTTGGACGTGAGCCAAGACTATGATGAGGAACTGCTGGCGGTGGTAGAGACCAATTCCTGCGGTGTGGATGCCATACAAGCCATACTGGGGTGTACCTTTGGTAAGGGTAATTTGATTTTCAAAGACTACGGGAAGAACGTTTATACGATTGCCAGCCGGGACAAGAACCGGGCGGTGCGCATCGCTCAAAAGTTCAAAGACCGGCCTGATCCAGATTCCGCGCGTTATCGCCAGTTGAACCATAAAGTAGAGCTGACTGATGCGGAAGTCAGTGAGAAGGAAAATCTGCTCGGGGTAATTTTCGAGAAGATTATGAGTATGCCATTTGAGGAAATATTTAACTGGCAGGAGATAGAATTTGATTTTCCTGAGAAAGCGCAAATATATCCCACTGTTC
>JAQUUV010000203.1 GCA_028693695.1 Syntrophomonas sp. | reverse complement strand
GTGCTGCTCTTGCCGGGTTAAGGCCAATTGCGGAGATTATGTTTGTTGACTTTATGGGCTGTTGTATGGATGAACTTTTCAATCAGGCAGCCAAATTGAGATATATGAATGGCGGCAAGTGCAAGGTGCCGATCGTAGTGCGTACACCATGCGGAGCCGGAATGGGGGCAGCAGCCCAGCATTCCCAGTGTGTAGAATCCTGGTTTACTCATATACCCGGGGTTAAGACCGTAATGCCAGGTACTCCTGCCGACGCCAAGGGCTTAATGATAGCCGCAATACGGGATGATAATCCGGTTATGTATATTGAGCATAAACAGCTGCTGCCTTTAGCCGGTGATGTGCCGGAAGGCGAATACGTTGTACCGCTCGGCAAAGCGGACATCAAACGTGAAGGCTCCGACATTACTATTATAGCATGGTCATGGATGCTTCAGAAAGCCCTGGCTGCAGCTGAGGAATTGGCTAAAAAGGGTATTAATGTAGAGGTTCTGGATCCACGCACCCTGGTACCGCTTGATAAAGATGCGATCTTGAAGTCCGTAGCTAAGACCGGTAAATTGCTTATTGTACATGAAGAAGTCAAAACCAGCGGATTCGGTGGAGAAATTGCTGCCATTATATGTGAAGAGGGTTTTGATTACTTAGATGCTCCGATTAAGAGGGTAACAGCCCCTGATACACCTATTCCGTTCGCTCCAATACTCGAACAGGCCTTTATACCCAGTGAGGAAAAGATCATTAAAGCCGTGGAGGGATTCTTCTAAAGTAGAAATATATGGTGGACAGGTTCTTAAACTGTCCACCATAATAAATTTTTTCACGGAGGGAGGAAGCGGTATGGCTACAGTGGGGATCATTGCCAATCCGTCTTCTGGGAAAGATATTCGCCGTCTGGTGGCTTATGGTATTTGCTTTGACAACCAGGAAAAAATCAATATTGTAAAACGTTGTCTATTGGCATTGGCTGCCACGGGAGTAGATCGGGTGATGTATATGCCCGATTATTATGGAATTGTCCCGCGTGCAGTGGATGGGTTATTTAAAGGTCATAAGTTACCGATGGAATTAGTTGAGCTTGATATGGAGATGACCGCAACTCAGGTAGACTCAGCCCAAGCAGCAGTACTAATGAAGCAGAATCAAGTGGATTGCATTATAACCTTAGGGGGAGACGGAACCAACCGTATGGTAGCCAAAGGCTGTGGAGATATTCCACTGGTTCCCATTTCCACGGGTACAAATAACGTTTTTCCGCAAATGTTGGAGGGCACCATAGCCGGATTGGCCGCTGGAGTGGTGGCCTGTGGCCTAGTTGATTTCCCAGCTGTACACCCAACCAAGAAGCTGGTTATTTTGAAAAATGGAATTCCGGTAGATATAGCATTGATTGATGCTGTAGTGCTTAAGGATATATTTATAGGATCTCGTGCTATTTGGGATGAAGAGCGTATTAAGCAGGTGGTGGTTACCCGGGGTGAACCGGATAACATTGGAATCTCTTCTATAGCTGGCAATCTTCAGCCGATTAGTATACTGGACGAAAAGGGAATGGTTATAGACATTGGCCCGGGGAAAACCAGCGTAATAGTACCGATTGCTCCTGGCTTAATCCGACCAATCCCGGTATCTGATTTCCGGATATTAGGAATTAATGATGAGGTAAAAGTAGCAAATGGCCCGCTGGTTATAGCTCTGGATGGTGAAAGGGAAGTTGAGGTAGGGGAAAACGAGGAAGTATCAATAAAGCTTACTTTCGATGGACCCAGGGTGGTTGATGTCAGACAGGCATTACGACAAGCAGTAGCCAGTGGTTATTCACAAGGTGAAGAGG
This sequence comes from Syntrophomonas sp., assembly GCA_028693695.1. Lineage (GTDB taxonomy): Bacteria > Bacillota > Syntrophomonadia > Syntrophomonadales > Syntrophomonadaceae > PHAA01. Next base: position 2,265 of record JAQUUV010000203.1, on the reverse strand, counting down.
CGCTAAAAAATCTAATGTGGCTAAAGGAGGAAAAATAAATGGCAACACCAATTGCAATGCCCAAACTAGGACTGTCCATGAAGACAGGAACTTTAGGCAAATGGCTTAAAAAAGAAGGCGACAGTGTTAAAAAAGGGGAAGCACTGGTCGAAGTTATGACCGATAAGATTACCAATAAGGTAGAGGCTCCGGCTGATGGTATATTACTAAAAATCATCTCTGCCAAAGGGGTAAAGCTACCGGTAGGCGGATTGATGGGAGTAATAGGTGAAGCTGGCGAGGATATTTCAGCTGTCTTGGCTGCAGGTCCTGCAACATCAGCAGATGCTGCACCGACTGCTGCTGCTCCGGGTGGAAAGGTGAAGATTTCCCCGGCAGCCCGCAAAATGGCCGACGATGCCGGCATTGATTATACCCGTATAGCTGGAACCGGTCCGGAAGGGCGTATAACCAAAGAAGATGTGGAAAAGGCTATTGAATCAGGAGTAGGCTCAGCTGATGATCGGGCCACCTTGAAAGTTATTCCCTACGAAGGCATGAGAAAAGCCATCGGCGAGAATATGCTTGCTAGCTGGACCAGCAATGCCAAGGTAACCCAGCATGTAAGTGTTGATATGTCTGGAATACTCGCCCTGCGCAAAACCATTAATGAGGGCGCGAAAGATAAAGATAAAATATCAGTTACTGCCCTGCTTACCAAGGCAGTCGCCAGAGCGGTAGAGATCAATCCCATCGTCAATTTGACCCTGGATGGTGATGAAGTTAAAACCCTCAAGGATATAAATATTGGTATGGCGGTTGCGGTTCCTGACGGGCTTATTGTACCGGTAATCAGAAATGCTAATGAGAAAAAACTGGCCCAGGTAAACGCTGAAATTAACGATTTAGCCAAACGCGGCCGCAAGAATAAACTTGACCCGGATGAAATGAGCGGTGGGACCTTTACCATAACCAATCTGGGAGGTTACGGTTCGGTTGATTGGTTTACTCCCATTATTAATCCACCCGAATCGGCTATTTTAGGAATAGGAAGAACTATAGATAAACCAGTAGTTGTTAAGGGCGAGATTGTTATTCGGCCCATGATGGGACTATCCTTATCTTTTGACCATCGTATAATCGATGGAGCACCGGCAGCGGAATGGCTGGCAGTATTAATTAAATTAATTGAAAATCCCCAAAAAATCTTTATTTAAATTCAAGCAAAATAACAGCATTTGTTTAAAAGCTCAAGCGTATTTTAAGGAGGAATAAATAATGGCAAAAGACCCCAATGAAGTATTAGCAGATCTATGGGAAGGTATGGGAAAAATAGGAGAAGAAGCTCCCGAACTGAGTTCCGCATTTATACAGATGGATCAAGCTGCATATGTAGAAGGTGAATTAGAGCGGAAATACAAAGAATTGATAGGATTAGGAATAGCATTATTCACTCGCTGTGAGTACTGCATGACCCTTCATACTCAGAATGCCTTGAAAGAGGGTGCCACTCGTGAAGAAATACTGGAAGCATGTTCGGTTGCAGTAGCATTTGGAGGATCTCCTTCTATGTCTTATCTAGTAACTACGGTGTATGCTGCACTAGATGCGTTTGAAGACTAAAAACCTTTTTTATGATAAGAAATGAAGATTATTTGAGTCGCGGGGACTGTCCCTGTGACTCAGAAATTGGAGAAATGTATGGGGATGATGGAATGACCAGAAAAGGATACTGTCTGGAATTGGGAACTGAAGAATACGGGAAGGTTTTTGAGTTACAAAAACAGCTTAACCAGGCCCGTAGGAACGGAACTATACCGGATACGATCATTTTTCTGGAACATTATCCCTGCTTCACCGTCGGAAGAAAGGGCGGTTTCGAGCATATCCTAGTTAATGATCAATTTTTGAAGCAACAAGGGATCAGGGTATACGAAACCGACCGGGGTGGGGACATCACTTACCACGGGCCGGGTCAGCTAGTTTGTTATCCTATTCTGGACCTTAATGGGTTTGGGCGTGATGTGCATTTATATGCCCACCAAATGGAGGAAACGCTGATTCGTACCCTGGGATCTTTCGGTATAGATGCTGGCCGGAAAGAGGAGTATCCCGGGGTCTGGGCAGGAGCAGCTAAAATAGGCGCTGAAGGTATAGGAGTCCAACATTGGGTTACCATGCACGGGGTTTCGCTGAATGTTTGCCCCGATCTGCGCCATTTTTCATTCATTGTTCCCTGCGGAATTTCCACCCTGGGGGTAACCTCCATGGAGAAAATCCTTGATT
>JAQUUV010000018.1:6434-19576 GCA_028693695.1 Syntrophomonas sp. | reverse complement strand
TGGAAAGCTTAGAAGCGCTGCCTTTTGTCCGTGAGTGCAGCATGCACGGAGCCTTCATTCATGTTCTGTTAAACGAAGAGTCATACATTCCTGCCCTCCAGAATTTCGCCAGTGTACGCCCCATACCAATAATGCCGACACTGGAAGATGTGTTTATAGCCCTGGCAAGAAAAAAAGAAAAGGTGGCGGTCACAGCATGAGCAGGATCCTAGCGGTAATGAAAAAGGAAATATTGCAAATGTCGCGAGATCGTATGACCTTGGCACTGGTCTTCATGATGCCGTTAATACAGCTATTATTATTTGGTTATGCTATTCAAACCGAAGTTAAACATATTCCTACGGTGGTGTTTGACCAGTCTTTGTCACCTGAGAGCCGGGATATGCTGGGCTCTTTTTCTGCCTCGGGCTACTTCGATATGACCTATTCAACCAGTAGCTATGCCGGAGTAACTCAAAACATTGACAGCGGACAGGCTAAGGTGGGAATTATTTTTCCGCCTGATTTTGCCGATAAGATCAGACGAGGTGAATCCGCCCCATTACAGGTTATTGTGGACGCCAGCGATAATATGGTGGCCAACCAGGCCATTGCCATTGCCAACTCCATCGGGCTCATAAAGTCTCAGGAAGTCCTTTTTAACAAAATGCACCTTAGCGGAGCCCCCTATGATATACGGGTTCGCCCCTGGTATAACCCGGATGGCATTACCGCTTACTACATGGTCCCCGCCATCCTGGGTATAATCGTCACCCTAACCATGATGTTGCTTACCGCAGTAGCCATTGTACGCGAGCGGGAACGCGGCACCCTGGAACAACTGATGGTAACCCCCATTAAATCTTATGAGATGATGATTGGCAAAATCGTTCCTTATATCGTTATGGGTTATGTTCAGATAACAGTAGCCCTACTAGTTGGCGTGCTAGTTTTTAATGTTCCAATCCGAGGCAGCTTACTCCAGTTATATATCCTGACCTTGTTTTTTATCACTGCCTCACTGGGGCTAGGACTTATGATTTCTAATATTGCTAAAAACCAAATGCAGGCTTTCCAGTTATCATTCTTTGTATTGCTTCCCAGCATCCTGTTATCCGGGTTTTTGTTCCCTCGTGAAGCCATGCCCCGTTTTATCTATTATATTAGTGCAGTAATCCCATTAACCTATTATCTGGATATCATCCGGGGAATTATTCTGAAGGGCATAGGGTATCAATACCTGATGGGACAGGTCACTGCATTAATGGTTTTTTCACTAATTTTTTTGACCATAAGTATTCTCAAGTTTAAAAAGAAAATAGCTTAGGAATCATGGAATGATAAGACTAGCTTTTATAGCAGAAAATTTTACGATAGTGCAAGACGGAGGAAGAGCGATTGTCAATGGATATTAAAGAAAGAATAATCGTGGCCTGCCGGGACTTATCCCGGGCGCAGGGGTTTCACAATGTAAATATGGAGGAGCTGGCGGTTCGCGCCGGAGTTAGCAAAAGAACTCTTTACCGCTACTTCCCCGGCAAGGAAGCAGTTATCGAAGCAACCTTGGATGCATTTATGGCTGAGGTAGCAGGTGAAGTTGAACGGATTCTGCAAAGTGAAAAGGAACCTGCCCGAATTTTATCTGGATTACTGCAATATCTCTTTATTCATGGCCAGTTTGTGATTAACCCCCAGAGCTTTAATGATTTAAAGCAGCACTATCCGCACCTATGGCAGAAGATCGACCAGTTTCGGTTGAACCGGGTCAGGGCAGTCCTAACATTTATCAACAATAATGAAGGAGTTCTTAGCCAAGAAATAGACCCCCGTATCATTACAGCGGTAATCCTGGCTTCCATCCAGGCAGTTTTAAATCCTGATTTTGTCCTGACCAACAACCTTACCTTTGAAGAAACCGCCCGTCAGTTAAGCAAATTGTTAATGAGCGCTTTCATCCCGGCGTAACAAGGGTAACAAGGGGACGGTTCTTCTGTTACATTCGCGAATGTAACAGAAGAACCGTCCCCTTGTTACCCTTGTTACGCTATAGCAACGGCGACAACAGGCGGCAACAGGCTTCCTTAGTTCTAACTGACAATGATCTTCTTAGGTAGGCCTCCATGGTGATTTCAGTGCAAACTTCTAAATCTTTTTTATAGCTGGCTTCCAACTCCTGGCTAACCTTTTCGTCATAAATGAAGGCATTTACCTCGAAATTCAGTTCGAAACTCCTAATGTCAAGGTTGGCAGTCCCTACCGAACTAATCAAGCCATCGATCACGATCACCTTGCTGTGCATAAAACCTCGATTGTAATTAAAGCACCGCACCCCGGCCTCCAATAGTTCACCCACATATGACATCGATGCCCAATGAACAAAAAAGTGATCCGGTTTGCCGGGAATAGTTAGGCAAACTTCTACTCCGGACAAGGCTGCAATTTTCAAAGCTTCCAAAATGCTGTCGTCAGGAACAAAATAAGGAGTCTGCAGACAGATATTACGACGAGCACCACTAATCATTTTCAGGTAACCATGCTTAATTGCACTCCATTTGGAATCCGGGCCGCTGGATACGATTTGAATCCCGCTTTGTCCTTGATCAATCCGGTGTGGAAAATACCTGGCATCAGCAATGAAGTTATCCCGAGATGCATAGCGCCAGTCCAAAAGGAATCTCAATTCCAGTTCATCCAGCGCACTTCCTTTTATGCATATATGAGTATCCCTCCAGTATCCGATCTCCGGAGATTTTCCCAGATACTCATCACCTATGTTAAATCCCCCTACATAACCTTCCTCTCCGTCAATCAAACATATTTTGCGATGATTGCGGTAGTTAAATCTAAGGTTAATATAAGGCAAAAGTGGTGGAAAAAAACTGGCCACCTTTCCCCCCACCGCAATCAAAGGCTTGAAAAATTTTCTGGGCAGGTGCATACATCCCATACCATCATAAAGTAGTTTTACCTCTACCCCAGAACGGGCTTTACGTGTCAATAAATCTAAAATGTCCTTCCCCAGGGAATCATTCCGAATAATGTAATATTCCATATGAATGTATTTTTGGGCCCGTTCCAAACCAGCTTTTAGCTCCCGGAAAAGGTCATTGCCGTTATCAAATACCTTTACGCTATTATCCTGGGTAAATAAGGCTTGGCTATTGAGGTGCAGATGAATGAGATTCTTGTATTCGTTAATACGGGCATCATTGAATAATAGCAGGTTATTGTGCAAATACTCATCCTGCTGCTGTACCAAGGGATAAAGCTCCCGTTCTTCGCCTTCCTTAATATAGAATAATCGCTTTTTACGTAGATCCTGCCCCAGAAACAAGTACAGTACAAAGCCGAATCCGGGTAAGAAAAACATTACCAGGAGCCAGCTCCATGTTGCTGTGGGATTTCGGCGTTCAAAACCTACCACGATCAAAGCTAAAATAATATTAAATAGAAATAAGTAGCTTAGTACCTGGGAGCTAGTATTTGTTATGGTCATAATAACCTCCCCCTGTATCGCTTGCTACAGGGACTATCAAAAAATAAACCCGTCATTTACTCCGGTCTTTTTCACACTTGACTTCGTTCTCAAAAGCTTGCACCCGCAGGGTGATAGTCCCTTATTTTACTAGACTAATAGTACTATCAGGATAGGTGCGGTGCAGGATGATTTCCTCTCCAACTGCGCAGCCACTGGCTTGCAGGACTTCCCTTACCGTCCTTTCCGCAAGAAGAGGTAAGTTGTTCTTCTGACTTAAGTGAGCCAAAAACACCTGCATGACTCGCTGGCGGGGGATACGGGCTAGGATTTGCCCAGCATCATGATTGGACAGATGACCTAGCGTGCTTTTGATCCGCTGTTTTAAGAATTGAGGATAAGGACCAGCCTGCAACATCTCCACATCATGATTGGATTCCAAAATCGCCACATCAGCATACGCCAGCGCATCTTCTACGCTAGGGGTAACTATCCCCAAGTCGGTTGCCAACACCCATTTCTGTTGCTGATAATAAAAACAGAATCCGACGGGATCCACCGCATCATGAGAAATAGCAAAGGGCACGACTTTTATTGCCCCTATATCTAAGCTATCGCCCATGTCCCGACGGTATTCCCGGGGAATTTTGTCCCGACCGGGCATCGCTTCCCAGGTAGCGGGTCGGGCATATACTGGCAGATGATGTCTTCTTACTAACACCTCTATCCCCTTAATATGATCAGAATGTTCATGGGTTATTAATACTCCATCTAAGTTGCTAAGCTGTATGCCCACCTCGGATAGTCCTCGCTCAATACGACGGGCACTAATTCCAGCATCAATTAATATCTTTCTTTCGCCCATTTCAATAAGGACCGCGTTGCCAGTGCTGCCACTGGCTAATATGTGTAGCTGCATAAGTATGAAGCTCCTTTTGTGGCTATAAATATAAAAATCGCCCTATTCATCCATTTTTTGAACCCTTGACTACTATTAGAAATCCTGTGACAATAATTACTCACGCCGAACTTCTATTCTACATCTGTAATTATACCTGTATTCCCGGTTCTTTTCACTGTAAAAAATGGCTTTGTTTATCTTACTGCGTTCAAATCATCCCTGCTAGCTTTTCATCACTTTGAGTCTGGTCACCTTTCCCTTAGCCCTAGCCAATACCCCTTGTCTGAATAGGCCGGTAATTACCGGGATAAGCTAAAGCTAATGCATGAAGGAGGTGAACTGCATGAATAAACTAAACATAATCGGGATCAGGGTTGATGATCGGGATGACCATGCCACCAGTGTGCAAAAAGTATTAACCAACTACGGGAACAAAATTATCGGACGTTTCGGAGTACCAGCTCCTGACGAGAATGATGGACTAATTGCTATCGTCATGAATGCTGACGCCAATGATGTCCAACGCATATCTAGCGACCTACGCAACATTAATGGTGTGGCCGTCAACTCAATGAACCTATAAAAAGTTGCATCTGCATTTTCATAAATAAACCCCAGTCATTCATGGCCGGGGTTTATTGTTCAATCTTTCCTCAAGCTGAGGTGCTGGATTCGTTTCCTTTTTGAATTTTGGCCCAAGTATCTCGTAACGATACAATCCGATTGAATACCAACAGGTTTTCAGATGTATCAATGGGATCAACGCAAAAATAGCCCTGGCGCATGAATTGGTACCGGCTTCCGGGTGCTGCCCCGGCTAGGCTTGGCTCAACTAAGCACGAGGTCAAAACCTGAAGTGAACTCGGGTTCAACTTGGCTTTATAATCCAGGCCGTCCCCCTCATCGTCTGGGTTTTCATCTACAAAGAGATGGTCATATAGTCGAACTTCGGCCTTAAGTGCATGGGCAGCCGAAACCCAATGCGAAGTCCCTTTTATTTTACGACCACTGGTTGCTCCACCGCTGTGACTTTCAGGGTCATAACTGCAATGCAGTTCCAGGATGGCACCCGTCTGATCATCCTTGACTACCCGCTCACATTTGATAATATAAGCACTCTTTAACCTTATCTCCCGGCCGGGAGCCAATCGGAAGAATTTCTTGGGGGGGTCTTCCATAAAATCCTCCCGTTCAATATATACTTCCCTGGAAAACGGAATCTGGCGTGAACCCATCCCTGGATTCTCCGGATTATTCTCCCCCTCTAGCCATTCCACTTGGCCTTCAGGATAGTTGTCGATTATTACCCTGAGCGGGTCCAAAACAGCCATAACCCGCGGCCCATTCAGGTTTAGGTCCTCGCGTATACAATGCTCCAGCAGCGCAATGTCCACCATACTATCCCGCTTGGCCACCCCAATACGGTCACAGAAGTCGCGAATAGATTCCGGAGTGTAGCCCCGTCTTCGCAAACCAGATATCGTAGGCATCCTGGGATCATCCCAACCGCTCACATACCCATGCTCCACCAATTCCCGCAGCTTACGCTTGCTCATTACTGTATAAGTAAGATTCAGACGAGCAAACTCAATCTGCTGGGGACGACCATCGGCTTCCATTGCATAATCAACCTGATCCAAGGCCCAATCATACAAGGGGCGATGGTCAGCAAATTCCAGTGTACACACGGAATGGGTAATATTCTCAATGGCATCCGAAAGGGGATGGGCATAGTCATACATCGGGTAAATACACCACTTGTCGCCGGTTCGATGATGGGTTGCCCGTAAAATACGATAAAGCACCGGGTCCCGCATATTAATATTTGGCGAAGCCATGTCAATTTTGGCTCTGAGTACACGGGCACCGTCCTCAAATTGCCCCGCCCTCATCCTTTTAAATAAATCTAAATTCTCTTCTATGGAACGATTCCGATAGGGACTGTCCTGCCCAGGTTCCGTAAGAGTACCGCGGTATTGTCTGATTTCCTGGGCACTTAAATCGCAAACATAGGCTTTACCCGCTTTAATTAACCCAACTGTGTACTCATAGAGTTTGTCAAAATAGTTTGATGCATAAAACATCCGGTCATCCCAATCAAATCCCAGCCACTTCACATCCGCTTGAATTGATTCTACATATTCAACCTCCTCTTTGCTGGGGTTAGTATCATCAAAACGAAGATTGCAGATACCTCCGTTAGCTACTGCTAAGCCAAAATTGAGACAAATAGATTTGGCATGGCCAATATGCAGATAACCATTAGGTTCAGGTGGAAACCGGGTATGTACCCGCCCGCCGTTTTTGTTATCCTTCAAATCTTCAGTAATAATGTTTTGAATAAAGTTAGTAGGTAATGGTGCGTTGGTCATGTTCATCTTAATGTCTCCCTCTATCTTTTTCTTCTCTATCCTTGTTTATTCCTTGACAGCCCCTTATTATAAAGTTTCCCTACCCAAGATAATCCTAACAGTTCTTCCGTTCTTTTTACCATTTTCCTTTAAAGGTGTCAAACACCTTCCCTCTACCCTCAATGCACATTTTCATTTGGCAATCATCTCCGTCACCTAATTTTATATAATTGAGCCATGAAAACTTGCTTAAAATGAATGTAATAACTATATCAGTAAATATTTAATATGCGGATAAAAACAAGCTGAATAAAGCCTAAATCCATCTGGAAATAGCATTATTCTGTTATAATGCTTCATAGATATATTGTTAAGCGAGGTAAATAAAATGAGTCGATGTGCTTATTGCAAAAAGCAAGGAGCTGATAAAAAAACCGCTATCCGCCTTTGGGGCAAAGACAGGCTAAAAACTAAAGAGTTAGATTATTGCTCAGATGTCTGCAAGCAGAATATTCATTATTTTGCCGAATTCCATAATAAATATGCGCCTCGTTTCACAGTGTTTGTGTTGGTATGGCTATTTCTTTTCCTGGCCATTCCCTTCACTCTGAAAGCCATGACCGGAAATCCTATTTATGTAACTGTAGGCTCACCAGCTATGATGGTTTTGATGGGAGCAGTATTAATTAGATTTCCCATAGGATTATCTACCACCAAGTGGGCTGAGCGACTGGGAATTAAATATACCAACTTGTATTTTCGCCTGACTGGAGTTTTACTGCTCTTTGCTGGAATTAACCTGATATGGGAAACGCTAGTCAAATAAGATGCCTGCGACAAGAAAGATGGTTCTTTGTTGTCGCATATTTAATTTTATCCCCGTTCACCCACTGCAGACCCGGGCACATTCACATTTATGAGCGTGTCCCCGCACCTCAGCAATTCAACCCCACAAATATTCTTGCTAATTTGGGATCAAACTGGGTTCCTGCACATCTTTCTATTTCGCCCAATGCCTCTTCTTTGCTCACTGCTTTTTGATATGGTCGCCCATTTAACATAACATCATACGTGTCTGCAATAGCTATTATGCGTGATATAAGGGGTATATTTTCATCCTTTAATCCCAAAGGGTACCCTGTACCGTCCCATCGCTCATGATGGTCCAAAATGGCTTCCGCAATAGGAGATAGTTCCGGAGAACTAAGCGCAATACGATAGCCTATCTCAGGATGCTTTTTTATAGATTCCCATTCTTCTAAGGATAATCTTCCGGGCTTATCAAGAATACTGTTAGGTATCGCTATTTTACCTATATCATGCAGAGTCGCTAAGAGCTTCAGATTATCCAATTCGCTATCCGGTAGCTCAACGGCTTTTCCAATCCTTTGCGCTACCTCTTGCATGCGGTGGCAATGTTCTTTGGTTTCATGACTTCTGGTCCGGAGTGTCTTTTCCAAGGAAATTATAAATGAGCTGCGAGTACTCCTACTTTCCAATAGCTTATTACGATACATCTTATCCTCAGCTTCTCTGATTACTTCCTTGATGTCCTGGGTCATACAATTTTTGCTGGATAGGCCAAGTGAAAGACTTATCTGTATAGGCAAGTCATCCATGTGTTGACAGGAATTTTTTATGTGTTCAAATACTCTTGACGCCGCTACTCTGTCACATTCAGGTAAAAGGATAATAAATTCATCTCCACCCCAGCGAGCAACAATATCTTCTTGACGACATGACTTTCTTAATACTTGTGCTACCTTTATTAGAAGCTTATCCCCTTCATGGTGTCCCAAGGCATCATTTATCAGTTTTAACCCATTTACATCTCCCATAATCAAGCTTATCGGCAACTGTCTCTCCGTATCAATGCGTTTTAGTTCCTCTTCAAAAAAAGCCCGGTTATACAGACCCGTTAGTTTATCGTTAAAGCTTAGATATTTTATCTCTTCATCCGCCTTCTTCTGTTCAGTAATGTCTTTAGATACACAGAGTAAATGTAGTTCCCCGCTTACGTCTATTATCTCCGCTGACAGAAGTGTGGTTCGAATCTCGCCAGATTTAGTTCTAAATCTCATTTCACGATTGCGAATACTTCCTTGCTCCTGAATTTCTTCTATTAGGCAGTCTCTGTCTCCAGGAACCATCCAAATCCCTAATTCATCGGGAATATATCCAATAACCTCATCTAGCTCATATCCGTATATCTCAAAAAAGGCCTCATTTACTTCAACATAGTGCCCCCCTTTTATTTTCGAGATTGAAATCGGGTCGGGGTTACAATGAAAAGCTTTCGAAAACCTTTCTTCTGACAGACGTAAGGCGGCTTCCGTTTGCTGGCGCGCCAAAATTACCTTTTTGTTTTCTAGAGCCTTGTCTATAGTGGTGGAGAGCATCTTTAAATAATTGCGTTCGACGTCTTTGATAAGATAATCGTCTGCCCCACCTTTCATTGCTTTGACCGCAGTTTCTTCATCGCCGGTTCCGGTCGTAACTATAAGGGGTATGCCTTTTTTAACGATATCGTCCAAAATATCAAACAAGGTGCCGTCCCCTAAAGAGAAATCACAAACAACCATATCAAACTCTTCCTCTTCCAGGATTTCACGAGCTTTATGTATTGAACCTGCCAATACATATTTATAGGGTAAGCCTCGCTCATTGACAGTACGCTTGAATGCCATTTGATCTAATGAATCATCCTCAACCAGTAGAACCTTCAGCCATGATTTGGTGTTAATAATGAAGCACTCCTTATTACCCGGTTTTAGCTAATAGCCACTGCGCTAAGCTAAGGAACAGCAAAACAATAACTTAGAAAAAATTCCTCGCTTAAAAGCACAATTTATTATTTCACCGCCCCTAAAATAATGGACGATAATGTAAACTCGATCATCTTATACCATTATAATCATTTTTTTGGTTAATTCTCTACTTTTTATCAACTTATGTAGCAAGAAATCTGATATAAAAAGTCGTACCCCTTGAACTGGTCTCAATGTCGATTTTGGCTTTATGCCGGGTAGCTATACCATAGCAAACTGCCAACCCTAAGCCTGTTCCTTGCTCCTTGGTAGTGAAAAAGGGGGTGCCCAGCTTATCCAGCAATTCACAGTCTATCCCGTGCCCTTGATCACAAACCGCTAAAACCACCTTTTCATTTTCCATAAACGTTTTTATGGTTACGTTTCCACCCGAAGGCATCGCTTCCAGTGCGTTATTAACCAGATTATAAATTAGTTGGAGGATCTCTTTCTCATCCACAAGCAGTTCGGGCACATCCTCCTGTTCTAGTTGAATGCTTTTATTTTGAATCCTAGCGCTAGCCTGAACCAATGGCAAAATGTTGTTAATTAACGAATTTATGTTTATGGGCTTTAACTCTACCATCTTGTTTTTGGCCAGAGACAGGAACTCGGTGATTATTGAATTGGCTCGATCCAGCTCTTCGATCATTATGTCAAAATATTCTCCCTCTTGCACTAAGTGCGTATTTTCCCTCATTAGTTGTAAAAAACCGCGTACGGTAGTCATCGGATTTCTGATCTCATGGCCAATACTAACCGCGATTTCCCCTACCAGATGAAGCCGATCGAGGCGGGTCATTTCTCTTTCCATTTGCTTGCGATTGCTAATATCTTTCACGACACAAAGTAGCTGTGGTTCCCCGCCCATGTCTATTATATCCGCAGATAGAAGTGTCGTCAGGAGTCCTCCATCTTTAGTGCGAAACAATATCTCGACGTTGCGAATACTACCCTGTTCCTGAATTTGTTTTAATATTACATCTCTTTCTTCCAAAACTTCCCAAAAGCCCACTTCGTGAACAGTCTTCCCCATAACCTCATTCCGTTCATACCCGACTATCTCTAAAAAGGCATCATTTACTTCTATATAACGCCCTTCTTTTAAGGTGGAGATCGTCATCATATCAGGGCTACCCTGAAAAGCTTTAGAAAACTTCTGCTCTGATAAGCGTAATGCCTTTTCCATTTGCTTACCCTCTGTAATATCGATAGCAAAACTAAGTAACAGCTTAGCCCCGTCGACATCAATGAAAGGATAATCGTAAACCTGATAGGTGTGTCCATCCGGGTAGTACAATTCATCTTGCTGGCATTCTATTTTTTTACCTACCCCAAAGGTTAAGCATTTTTCACATGGATCTGTTCGGCCATGAAAAACCATATAACAGGGCTTCCCTTTAGGGTTACCAAACCGTTCCTGAAAAAAGCGATTGGAAAAACGGAAGGAGTAATCGGGCGCAATAAGATACACCTGAGCGGGCAGTCCATCAAGAACAGAAAAGAGTCTGCGCCGCTCCGCTTCCAAGTTCTCTTCCACATATTGTCGCTTAATTATTTCGTCTTGTAGTTCTTGATTGGCTTTACTTAGGTCTGCGGTACGCTGCTCAAGTTCAGATTCCAGTTTTTCCAGTTCAACAATTCTCTGCCGCAGTGAAGCCATCTCGCCCATAAGTTGATCTTTGGTCTTGTTTTCATCCTTCACCCAAAGTGCCTCCTTGGTCACAATAATTTCCCGTAAAGAGCTCTGCCTTGGCTGTCCAGACTATAGTCCTATACCACGCTAGGGCTATAGGGGAAATCCATTTTTTCGTCTTTACAGTCTTTTTCGTATTTCAAGGCCCGAGACGCAGGTTAATTACGATATAGGAAATTAATCCTCTTTTTAGTCATTATAACTTTTAATTCGCATTAATATCAATATATGCTAGAATAATGTACTATTTTAGGAAGTCTTGGGACGTTTGTTCTTGAATGTAGCGGTCTAATGCGGACACCGGGAGAGGCTAAACAATGAAAATCCTTATCGTAGACGATTCTCGTTTCCATCCAAATTTTGTCATAAAGATTCTCGATAAATATCTTCCGTAAGTCTTTCTTAATAAAAAAGTCTCCCGCTAGCAACTAACGGAAGACTTTCTAGTCATTTACCTTGCGCTGTGCAACTCATAATGATCATCAACCTCATAAGCATTTGCATAAAATGTAAGATCGGCATTCTTTTCTACCAACCATCTTAGGGCAAATTCACTTTCGCAAAGAACCACGATCCGATCATCCTGGTCTGTAACACACAAACTGCTCAGGTTGCTAAGCTTACTAGCTTCAATCCCTTTCTCAGCATCTACCCACCGTGCCAGTTGGTAGGGTAGACGTTGCAACCTTATATCTGCCCCATATTCTGCTTTGAGCCGGTAGCTAAACACTTCAAACTGCAATTCACCAACCACGCCTAAGATTAAGTCTGCCGTCCTGTCTGTAGTACGAAAAGCCTGGACAGTTCCTTCTTCAACCAATTGATTTACACCCTTTTGAAATTGCTTTGATTTCATCGCATTCAGGTTTATTACTCTGGCAAAATGTTCTGGTGGAAATTGGGGAAGACGTTCAAACTTAAAGCTGCCTTCAGCACACAATGTATCCCCAATGCGAAAATTGCCTGCGTCATGTAATCCAATAATATCGCCCGGGTAGGCCTCATCCACAATATCCCGGTCTTGGGCTAGGAACTGCTGAGGTTGGGCCAGTTTGATCCTTTTTCCACTTCTCACATGGTTGACTGCCATGCCTCTTTCGAATTTACCCGAGCACACCCGCAAAAAGGCAATCCGATCGCGGTGAGCTGGGTTCATGTTAGCCTGAATCTTAAATATGAATCCAGAAAAAGCTGTCTTGACGGTATCAACTGGACCCTTACTACTCATATGTGCGTGAGGAGCAGGAGCGAGTTGTAAAAACTCGTCCAGAAAGGTCTGCACCCCAAATTTGCTGATGGCACTGCCAAAATAAACCGGCGTGAGCTTTCCCTGGCTGATTTTTTCTTGGTCAAAGGGGTCGCCAGCTATATCCAGAAGGGCAATGTCTTCACAAAGCTTATTATAGAGCGAATCACCCATGATGTCTCGAATGGACGGGTCTTCTACCCCACGTTGATCTGGATATAGAAAATCCCTCTGCCCATCCTGCCTATACAATTCAATCCGATTGTTTTGCCGATCGTATATACCGCAGAACTCATCACCCATTCCGATAGGCCAGTTCATCGGACAAGAACGAATTCCAAGTACCTGTTCTAGCTCTTCCAGTAAATCCAGGGGCTCTTTGCCGTACCGATCCATCTTATTGATAAACGTAAAAATGGGAATGCCACGTTGGCTGCAAACCTTGAATAACTTGATGGTCTGTGTCTCTACCCCTTTGGCTGCGTCAATTAACATCACGGCACTATCAGCTGCAGTCAAAGTGCGGTAAGTGTCTTCGCTGAAATCTTGATGTCCAGGTGTATCCAGGATGTTTATGTGCTGCCCTTGGTATTTGAACTGCATGGCACTAGAGGTAACGGATATTCCACGTTCTTTTTCGATCTGCATCCAGTCCGATGTAGCAAATTTTTGGGCTTTACGTCCCTT
>JAQUUV010000018.1:0-6334 GCA_028693695.1 Syntrophomonas sp. | reverse complement strand
TCGCTGCAGTTGTCCCGGAATCCTGCTGTTCTTGACTGGGTTGCCGGGGGTGAAAAAAATCTGCAGTTGGGCAAATACGCGCAGGCCGATCTGCAAAGCCTGGGAAAGGATTATGATTACAGCAATTCCTTTATCGTCAGCGCCCTGACCAACCATTACTGGGCTGAAAATGGTTCCTTGTTAGGAACCGTATCCCTCGACGAACCCAAGGATGTATGGTTCTACAACGCCCTAAAATCTCGGAATCGGGTTGCTTTGAATCTAGACTTCGATAAGCTTCGCCAAAACACTTCGGTGTTCGTCAATACACTGATGGGCGATCTCGACAATCCTGTGGCCATTGTGGGAGTAGGCCTCAATCTCAATGACATTGCAGCTGAATTTCAAAACTACAAATTCGGAGCTAACAGTAGTCTGTGGCTGATCGATCAAAACGGCAAAATCTGTTTATCTGACCAAGTGATAGACGACGGGAAAAATCTCTCCGAATTACTTCCGCCGACCATCAGCCAGGAGATTTTAGATAATATCCCGGTCAGAAATAAAAACAACCCACCTAAGGTGACCTCCTTCTCCAATGAACAGGGCGAATTGCAGGATTTGGTTTACCAGCCCTTGAAATCTGCTGATTGGACCCTGGTTTTTCTGATTCCGCGGGAAGAAAGCCTTGCCGTTATCAATCCGATTCGGACCCATACTATCGCAGTAGTGGCCATTACTGTCTTTTTACTGATTGTGATTTTCTACATGGTTTCCAACCGTATTGCCAATCCTTATAAACGTGCTCTGTCTCTGAATATCGAACTGGAACGCCAGGTCAATCTACGCACCCAAGAATTAAAGGAAAAAAACGATAAAATCATGGATAGCATCGAATATGCCAAGACCATCCAAGAGGCGATGCTGCCTTCCTCGGGTGAAATCAGCCGCTTATTCAAAGAACATTTTGTGCTGTGGCGGCCACGAGATGTTGTCGGCGGAGACTTCTATTGGGGGAGAAAATTCCCCCATGGTCGCCTGATAATAGTGGGGGACTGTACCGGCCACGGGGTTCCTGGAGCTTTAATGACCATGGCAGTTATTTCGATGATAGACCACATCGTAACCAATATCACCCAGAATGATCCGGCCCTGATTATTAATGAATTGCACCGCCTCCTAGGCCTGGCTTTTCAGGTAGACGATGGCTATAAACGCCTTGATGACGGACTAGACGCAGGGGTTTGTTACATCGCCAAGGATGGCCAATTCCTTTTTGCGGGTGCCAAGATGGGCCTTTATCATGCCAGTTCAGAGGGCATCCGCATCTGCAAAGGGTCAAAACACAGTATCGGATGCCGTAAGAAGGTCGATACCCTTATAGCAGACAACCATATTATCATCTATGCAGAAGGGGATGCCTTTTACCTTAGCTCTGATGGATATTGGGATCAGAACGATGCAGAAAAAAATCATAGTTTCGGCATCAAGCGGTATCGGAACATGTTGGCCGAATACAGCTCGCTGGAAATGAGTGAGCAGCGGCGCATTTTTGAGGAACAACTCGAAACTTATATGCAGGGAGAACAGCAAAGAGACGATATAACTGTTATCGGCTTCAGGGTCTAATTCTGAGTTGGTGCCAAGCACTTAACAAGTTACGTGCTTGGCACCAACTACTGTATTACGCCCTTCGTTTTTAGCGCAGTATAGCATTTTATCTGCTACATCAATGAACTCTTGCAACCCGCGGACTTGATCCGGACAGTAACTAGTTCCGCCTATACTTACCGTCATTACTGAAGACACTCCGGAATACTGATGAACTATCCCCAGTTCTTCAATAGCAATACGAATTATCTCAGCCTTTTTAAACGCTCCATCTGCTTGGGTATTGGGCAACAAAACCGCAAATTCCTCCCCGCCGATGCGGGCAGCAAAATCTGCTGGCCTACTAATAGTACTGCAAATAGCTGTCGCGACTAATTTTAATGCTTCATCCCCTTTGGAATGGCCATAATTATCGTTAAACTGCTTAAAAAAATCTATATCCAGCATCAATAGTGAAATGGGGGTCTTTTCTCGCACCGCACGATTCCACTCCATGGTTATTCGTTTATTGTAATTGCGTCGATTGGGTATCTCGGTCAAGCAATCCAATAAGGCTATACTCTCAATCAGTTTTCGTTGCCTAACGATTTTAATATGGTTGTTTACTCTGGCTAACACAATTGAATGGCTGAAAGGTTTAGATATGTAATCAACGGCTCCCAGCACCAGTCCTTTCTCCTCATCCTCATCATTGCTCAGCGCCGATATAAAGATAACCGGAATATCTTTCAGCAACTCATTGTTTTTAATCTCATATAGAATTTGATATCCGTTCATGTCCGGCATAATGATGTCCAGCAATACCAGATCGGGTGGTTGTTTTATTGCTCGCGCCAAAGCCTGACCGCCGCTTTTTGCTAAAATCACTTTATATTTTACTTTCAAGATATCCGCTAATATATTAAGATTGGCGCGCTCATCATCTACGATAAGGATAGTTGCTCTTTCGTCTTTTGTCACTTTCCCCTCCCCTTTCTTATCCGCTTAATTAGCCTTATATCCCCGCAAATTTAACTGAATGTATATAATTATCTCTTCAGCCCAATTCCATGCTAATTCTGTTCAGCGTTTCAACAGCTTCTTCAAAATCCAAATTCTGTATTTGGTCAATTAATATATCCACCAAAACAACCTTTGGTGATGATGCCCATAAATCACTAATCTCGGGAACCAGGTCGCCTGCCTCGGCATTTGCTTCCAGCAGCAAGGGGCGCAACTTTTCCATAAGTTGCTGGGCTTTCTCCCTGTCAATATCATCGATCTTTGATTGGGGTACCTTGCTTGGAATCACAGCAACTGTCTGAATTTCCCCTAATAAGGTAGTGATGGCCTCTTTAAATGCTACATACAGTAGTTCTACCTTATCGTATGATTTGTTTTTTAATGCCGCTTCCAAATCTGAAGCTGCCTCATACAGAGAAACCGCGGCAATATTTCCAGCTACTCCTTTTACGGTATGCACCCCTATAAAAGCCTTTTTATATTCACCTAATCTAATATCATTGTAGATATTCGTTGTCGCATTTTTATTATCCTCTGCGAAATCCTGCAGAATCTTTTTATATAGCCTACTATTTCCACCTATATTCTTAAGTCCCTGCTTCGTGTTAATTGAACTAAACAGAGGAAACGCTTCCTCTTCACTCACTGATTCTGAACCATCACGATATTCTGCAATGGTATTTCTGGGCTTAATCCACTTAAGAAGCGTGTTTTTTAATATTTCAGGCTCAATGGGTTTGGTAATATAGTCGTTCATTCCTGCTGCCAGGCTTATTTCCTTATCTCCCAGCATAGTATTGGCAGTCATTGCTACGATAGGAAGGTCTGTATATTGGCTCTGGCTTCTTATTTTCCTGGTCGCTTCTATTCCATCCAATTCAGGCATGTTTATATCCATAAACACCAAATCAAACGACTTCTCAACCACTGCCGCAATAGCTTCAAATCCATTGTCAGCAATAGTCACTCTTAAGCCCAATTGCAGAAGTAATCCAGCGGCAACCTGCTGGTTGATTTTATTATCCTCCACCAGCAGTACTTCTGCACCTGCTATAGATTGCAACTCGCTTAAATCAATATCGTTGTTTTGAAGCTCTTGCCTACCATTCCCATCGAGTTTTTGCCGATTGAAAATTTTCATAATAGTATCAAAAAGTACGGATTGTCTTACCGGTTTGGTCAAAAATCCGTCAATATCAAATACTTTCTCATCTGTTTGAGCATCTTCAATATCATAGGCAGTCACCATAAGAATGGCCGGAACCTTGGACATGTTTTGCTGGTTTTTAATTGCATGTGAGGTTTCAATTCCATTCAATCCAGGCATTTTCCAATCCATAAGCACCAAATCATACGGATTGTTCTCGCTATCGGTGGCCTCGATCCTACGTAAAGCTTCTTCCCCAGAAGATGCGGTTGCCACCTCCAAGCTAAGAGATGTAGCCATTTGGGCAAGCACCTCTCTGGCAGTAGCATTATCGTCAACCACTAGCACTTTAAGCCCGCGCAGATCTATCCAGTTATAATCTCTATTACCCTGGTGTTCTGTCGCGATTTCAAAGCTGACATTAAAGATAAAGCTGCTCCCTTGGCAAGGAATACTGTCAACCCATATTGTCCCACCCATAAGTTCTACCAGCTGTTTGCATATTGCTAAACCTAATCCCGTGCCACCAAACTTGCGGGTGGTGCTTTCATCTGCCTGGGTGAAAACTTCAAATAATTTGCCGATCTGCTCTTGTGACAATCCAATTCCTGTATCTTTTACCATAAAGCGAATGGCCACTTGATCTTTTTGCTTTTCTACTAGCTTTGCACTAATTAAGACCTCTCCAGTATTAGTAAATTTTACGGCATTACTGGCCAAATTGGTTAGAATTTGGCTCAATCTTAAGGGATCTCCAATAAGATCGTGCGGTATCTCCGGATCAATAGAAACAATGAATTCCAAGGCTTTTTCCTCAGCCTTTAATACAATCAAGTTAGAAAAAGAATCAAAGACCTCTTCTAGATTAAAATAGATTTTTTCAAGGGAAATCTTATTAGCCTCGGCTTTGGAAAAATCAAGTATATCATTTATAATCCCTAGTAAATTATCAGCGGCAGCCTTGATTTTTTTTATGTAATCAGCATATCTGGCGGGTGGATCACCGCTTAGAGCCAAGTATGACAAACCAATAATAGCGTTCATTGGGGTACGTATTTCATGACTCATACGAGCCAGAAATATGCTCTTGGCCTGATTAGCTTCTTCGGCTTGTTTTTGCGCTAACGTGGCCTGAGTGCGAATATTGAGCTCACTATTCATTTGCTTAAAATTATCCCAAAGGTGGTCTAACTCAGCTATCCTGGAGCCGATTCCCATCGGCAAATCTTCCACCGTGCCAATCTCAGTGGTAGCCAAGGCCAGTTCCTCAATCGGAGTGGATATTTTTGTGGCCAGACGGGCAGAATTCCGCGCCAGCAAGAAAAAGAAAATTGCATAAAACAAAATCATCAGACCGATGGCGCCGAAACCAATTCGCTGGGATAGTTGCTGCAACTCGTAAATGGGTTCGAAAATAATGTTGCGATCTACCAGGACCATATAGTGCCACCCGGTTGAAGCCACCGTTGATTTTACCAGCATATATTGATGCCCTTTAATGGTAATATCGTGGCTGGCCTGCTTACTTTTCATTATTTCTGCAAATTGACTAGTCAGTTCACTATCCGTATTTTTGAGCAGGTTGAACTCCTCTGGTTTCATGACCTCGCTGCTAATGGCTGAACTATATACATGATTTTTCAGTTCCTTTAGCCCCAGAATTTTTTCTACCGGTTCAGGCATAGCCAGGATCATGCCCTGGTCGTCGATCAGGAAAGCGCTGGCATTCCAAGGTAGTTCTTTCGCCAGGATGTTCTTTACCAGCGTTTCCAGAGTGATATCTATCCCGGACACCCCTTCTAAGAAATTGCCCCGGTAAATAGGAGCTACACAAGACAGCATCCAACCGTTGCCGGCTGGATCTAGGTAAGCTCCGGTCCAGACCGGTTTTCTGTCCGGATTATGCTGCTCATCGGCCAGATAGTAAAAATTGTACTCACTCACGTTCAGGTTAGGGGAATATTGTTTGTAGACTTCCGGGATGTATGGATAGAGACGATTCATGTTGTCAAATGAATTAAAATATATTGCAACTATGTTAGGAGTACTCTCACAAATAGCCCGATACAAAGGATCAAAGGCTTCCGTAGCTCTAGCCTTGGCTAGTTCTGCCGGACCTATTTCGGTATTGTTAGCGTAAAACAGGCTGCTGCCGCCCGAATTAGTCTTATAAAGAGTTTTGTTTGGAGCGTAGGCAAAACTTGGCTCCGGTCCCGGCAGGGCAAAGCCGGCAGGATTAGCAAAATATCTGCTATTCTCCATTTGTATCAGCTGCATGGAGTTAGATATTTCTTGCAACTGCTGGTTAAGGTTCTGAGCCTCGCGTTCGGTGAGGGGCACGATATTTTGCCTTACTTCAGTCAGCAGGGTATTCTGGTTATGGGAAGATATGTACCAGTTGACACTGAAATAAAGCATAAGCAGAATCACTTCGATAGTAAGTATGGGTACCAGAGCCGCCCGCATATAAGTGCGAGAAATCAAATCTTTGATCGTCCTTGAACCTGATTCCTTTGCTTCTTGCATTACCGAACCACCTCTGCAAATAATCGGCTTCATTTTTCGTATCCTTATTAGACAATTTTTCGCTTTTTT
>JAQUUV010000202.1 GCA_028693695.1 Syntrophomonas sp. | reverse complement strand
GCCAGCAATGCATCCAGTTTAGTATAAATATCCTTTTTGACAGCCATATTTTCAAAAACGCCTTCGATTACGAAGTCGACATCCTTCAGCTCTTCAAAAACGACTGTACCACTGATGTTGCCGATAACCGCGTCTTTGGTACCGGGGGCTGCTTTACCTTTTTCTTCGGCTTTTACCAGGCTTTTGCTAATGGCATTGATTGCTCTATCGATGAATTCTTGTTTGATATCGAAAAGCACTACCTTTTTACCGGCTGCTGCCAGCGCCCAGGCAATACCTTGTCCCATGGTTCCTGCACCCAGCATTGCAATTTTGTTAATAGCCATTATTATCTTCCTCCTCATTTAATAAATTTGTTACCTTGCTTAAAATGGGACTCTTGAAAAAATTTTCACCTCCTTCTATAAATTTATATATTTTAGATAATCTGTATAACAAGTAATATATTTGTCTTTAGATCTATATAAAGCAAGAACTATGCCAACCGGTAAAAATAGGCAATTAAAAAGGCGCAAAAAGGCGACATACCGGTTTTTCACCGCATGTCGCCAATAGTTAAGCAGCATTTATTTTATTTTGTCAGTATCCCAATAATGGATAGTTAATGATATCAGTAAATGGCCAAATAGTACTTATATTGACATTTATGGCAGTATATCAAAATAGGATGATAAACATATTCATTTAAAAATTCACTATATTTAAACACCAACGACCCATAATATTGTGAAAAGAAAGTGGAAGTATGGATATTTTTGTTTTGTTATGCCCCAAAGTGGGAGGGTCAAAAACATAGGTGAAAATACCAATTTGTATTACGCCTCAGCTTAGCCTGAATAAACAATACTATAATGCATACGCTTATATAGTTAATCCAAGCCATACTTTTCTAGCTTTCGGTACAATGCTGAGGTGTGGATACCCAGTTGTTTAGCAGTTCGGACTTTATTGCCATTAGTATTTTTCAAAGCTTGAAATATTATTTTCTTCTCCAGTTGCTCCATGGCATCCCCAAGTGTGGTGTGATGAGTATCAGCCTCTACATCCTTGAAATAAACCTTTTCCACCAAAACCGGAAAGTGTTTTATGGTAATACTATCTTCACGGTTCATATCAGCCAGATTGAGAGCTCTCTCTAACAGATTTTCCAGTTCCCGTACATTGCCAGGCCAGGCATAATTTTGCATTAGTTCGATGGTTTTATTAGATATTTTATTGATTTTCGTACCTAATCCCTGGTTTATTTTGCGCATGAGGGCTTTTACCAATTTAGGAATATCATTGGTCCTTTCTCTTAAAGAGGGAATATTAATCCTTACTACATTTAAGCGGTAATAAAGATCTTGGCGAAATTTCTCATCGGCTACCATT
This sequence comes from Syntrophomonas sp., assembly GCA_028693695.1. Taxonomy (GTDB): domain Bacteria; phylum Bacillota; class Syntrophomonadia; order Syntrophomonadales; family Syntrophomonadaceae; genus PHAA01. The sequence continues at coordinate 2,748 of JAQUUV010000202.1, read as the reverse complement.
TGTTCTAGATCGCGGTTAGTAGCAGCTATAACTCGAACATTAATATAGATAGGCTTGGTTCCTCCCACTCTCTCCACCATTCTTTCCTGCAATACCGATAATAGCTTGGTTTGCATGGTCAATGGCATATCACCTATTTCATCCAGGAAAATGGTTCCGCCCATAGCCAGTTCGAATTTACCCGGTTTTCCGCCTTTCATGGCTCCGGTAAAGGCACCTTCTTCATAGCCAAATAGTTCAGACTCCAGGAGATTTTCGGGTAAGGCCGCACAGTTTATCCTGACAAAGGGATGCGAACTCCGGTTACTAGAGTTATGAATAGCATGAGCAAACAGTTCCTTACCGGTGCCACTTTCACCGGTAATAAGCAAAGTAGATACGGTATGAGATACTTGTTCAGCTATGGATTTAACCTTAACAAAGACTGGACTTTCACCAATCAAATCTTTAAATTGCCATTTAGCTCGATAACCCTGGCGCACTTCTTCTTTATAAATATTTAATTCTTTTTCGGTCTCCTGTAACTTTTTCATCAGTATTTTAGCTCCGGACATATCCATAAACAGACTTCGGGCACAAGCTCCGATGATTACACCGTCTTTGATAATCGGCAGGCGGGTAACGATGGAATCCTGTCCATTAATAGTAAAGACATCTGCTTGGTCTATGCGTCCGGTCTTTAGAATCTCCGGCAGCTGGGTCGAGGGGGTAATAGCAGAAATATGCTTACCCACTACCTGGTTCTTTTCCAGACCCAGGGCATCCAGATAGGTCTGATTCATGGCAGTGATTATGCCTTCTTTATCTACTATGACATAAACCATATAAGGGCTTTCAATCAAAGCCTCTGAGATGGCGCGGAATTCCTTTTCGGTTTCCTGAAGTTGTTGCATAAGAATCTTGGCTCCGGACATATCCAGAAAAAGGCTTTTGGCAATGGCTCCGATAATTTCTCCGTCTTTAATAATGGGCATTCGGCTCATAATCGTATCCCGCCCATTTATGGGCCAGATAACCGCTTCATCGATGTGACCAGTTTTAAGTACATCAGGTAGCCCGGAGTTAGGTACAAACTCCAGAATGTGCTTGCCCAGCACTTCCTCCTTCTTTAAACCATAGGCATCCAGATAAGTCTGGTTCATGGTAGTTATATAACCATCCTTATCCACGATAACATAAATCATGTAGGGGCTTTCGATTAGAGCTTCCTTTAAGGCCTGAAACTCCTTCTCGGTCTCCTGCAGTTTCTGCATCATAATTTTGGCGCCCGACATGTCCAAAAATAGACTCTTGCCAATCGCACCAATAATTTTGCCATTTTTCATAATTGGCACGCGGGTTACGATAGTATCCCTATCACTTACCTTCCAGATATCGGCCTTATCTATGTGCCCGGTACGCAAAACCTCAGGCAGGTGAGAATCGGGTATCACCTCTAGAATATGTTTGCCGATGACCTCTTCCTTGGTAAAGCCCAACGCATTTAAATAGGTGTGGTTCATCAAGGTAACAATTCCCTTACTGTTTACCGCCACATAAACCATATAGGGACTTTCGACCAGAGCTTCCGAGAAGAGGCTAAACTCCTCCTCAGTCTCCTGTAATTTTTGCATTAAAATTCTGGCACCTGACATATCCAGGAAAAAGCTATGCCCTATTGCGCCAATTATTTCCCCGTCTTCAATAATCGGCAGACGGGTTACCACCGTATCCTGGTCATTAATAGGCCAGATATCGGCTTTATCGATGCGGCCAGTTTTCAGCACTTCGGGTAGTTTGGAATGCGGCAGGACCTCCAGTATATACTTACCAACCGCCTGTTCTTTGCTTAAGCCCAATCGATCCAGAAAGGTCTGGTTCATTACCGTAATATAGCCGTCCTTATCCACCATGACCAAAGCCATATAGGGACTTTCAACCAATAGTTCATTTATATCTTGAGTGTTAAATTTTGACAAAAAACCTCCCCCTTTTTACATTCCAATACTCCTATTTTACCATCACCCTTGAAGATATTGTAATGCTTTACGCAAAGCAAATATAGAGCCTTGAGTCAAGTCATCATTTAGCCTTAACCTAAACCAGCCAATTCTTCTACGACAAGCTTACCTGTAAGAGATCAAGATAGTAATAGCTAATCTTTGAACCAACTGCCCCCGATAAATTCCCTTAAAATCGAATTGGGCGGTATATTGATAGGCTCAATAGCTCGGAAATAGCTTAGAAATCTAAGTAGGCGCCTGGCTTCTACATGCTCGGGATGCTCATCGTTGATATCGAGTAAAAGCGATTCAGCATAAGGCTTTAATACGGACAACTCATATACCAGTGAGGAATTAAACATTACATCAGCATTTTCCTGAAAAGGAAAAATGTTTTTTTCCTCTCCTCTGCGCACCGAAGGCCAGCACTTGATGGTGTCCAGCGCAGCATAGCCCCTGGTTCTGCTATCCCGAATAATCCGTCGAATAAGTCGACAATCTGTGGTAGGTATCCGGTTACTATAATCCAGGTTTAACGGAGTTAAGGCGCTCACATATATTTTATATTTCCGTTCCTGAGGTATACGCCAGGTCAAGCGATCATTTAGACCATGTATTCCCTCAATGATGATTGGTTCACCCGGTGGCACTTTAATCATTACGCCTCGTTCTTCACAACAGCCCTTTTTAAAATTATATACCGGAATTTCCACTTCCTCATTATTTATCAAACGGCTGAGATGGTCATTAAAAAGTTCCAGATTCA